>JAOUPN010000532.1 GCA_029879905.1 Nitrospira sp.
TGAGCCAGAACCACAGAGCGGTCCTTGTCGATACATAGACACGCTTGGTGTAATACCCTGGTTCAGAACGGCCACTGTTGGGAATCTCATCCTCGGCGCTGCCCGCTTGCAACTCGGCCGCAGCCCCTAGAATTACGAGTTTAGCCGTATAGAGATGGTCGAATTTGTACCGTTCGGGAACGGTGAAGTCACCGTACACATGGTGTCGGCCGCGCCAAGGTTGCACGACAATCTCTGCCGGGCTAAACCAGTATTGGTAGTCAGATACGGGAGAATTCTGTTCGCACTCGGTGAACGGCGGCATGTTCAGCAGTACGGCGGCAATCATCGTCGCTACCACCGCACCGACTATCCACCTCCTCCAACGCTTCACCAGACCTTCGCGGCTCGCTACGTAGTTTCGGGTTTCGAGTTTTGAGTTTCGATCTTCGGATTTCAAGTTTGAAATGACTGCTCTTACACAACTCGAAACCAGAAACACGAAACATGCATTCCTGCCCAAAGGAGAATACCGTTGGCTAGGCCAATGCTTTCAGCACTTCGGTAACAACCCGTTTCTGCTGGTCCGCAGTCAGCCCTGGGAACATCGGTAGCGACACAATATGATCTGCTGCCTTTTCCGCGATCGGGAAATCACCAGGCTTGAAACCAAGCCCTTCGTAGGCTTTGGTCAGGTGCAAGGCGATCGGGTAATGAACGCCGGTCGCAACCCCGACTTCATCCAATCGTTTCTGGAGGCCAGCTCGATCCTCGACCCGCACGACATAGAGATGGAAGACCGAACGAGCCCAATCCGGCTGATGCGGTAGCGTGATCTTGTTTTCAGATCCGGCAAACAGTTTGTTGTACCGTTCCGCACATTCCCTGCGTTGCCCGTTCCACCGACTCAGATGCTGCAACTTGACCGACAGAAACCCCGCCTGTATCGCATCCAGCCGTCCATTGTACCCCTCGATATCGTGATAGTACTTTTTCGACTGGCCATGTTCGCGCAGCAAGCGGCAGGTGTGGGCCACCTGCTCATCATTGGTCGTGATGGCGCCGGCCTCGCCGCAGGCACCGAGGTTCTTTCCGGGATAAAAGCTGAAGGCCGCAACATGTCCGATCGACCCAGCCTTTCTCCACCGGTTCTCCTTTTTGGAGAAATATTCCGCCCCCTGCGCCTGGCAGGCATCCTCGATCACTTTGAGTCCATACGATTCGGCCAATTCCATGATCGGGTCCATGTCGGCCGTCTGCCCGTACAGATGCACCGGCACAACCGCTGTCACCGGCCTGCCGGAGGCCTTATGGCGCACCTGATTCGTCTGCGGATCCCGCTCACAGGCCTGTTCCAGATAGGCACGCAGCTTCTCAGAATCCAGCGCATAAGTCCGTTCGTCGATATCAACGAAATCCGGATGGGCGCCGGCTTGCGAGATCGCCTCGGTCGTAGCGATAAAGGTATTGGGCACCGTCACGACGATGTCACCGGCCTTCACACCCGCGGCGATCAAGGCGAACCGCAACGCATCCGTGCCGCTTCCCACTCCAATACAGAGCTGTGCGTCGCAGAACCGAGCAAAGTCTTCTTCAAACTGCTTCACCATCGGTCCCCCGATGAATCCGGCTGTGTTCAATGCGGTCTTCATCACCTCGACCAACTCGTCCTGCAATTCACGATGGACTGTTACGAGATCGAGAAACGGGACATTGTCATGACTCATTGTTGTTGCCTCCTGACTCCAAATACCGCACGACTCTTCCTGGACTCCCCGCGACGACGGCATAGGCAGGGACATCTTTCGTCACAACGGCACCGGCTCCGATCAAGGCACATTTCCCGATCACCACATTGGCCAGAATTGTCGCGCCGGATCCTATCGACGCACCCTGCTTCACCACGGTGGTTTCCACCTTCCAGTCCGCGTCGGTCTGCAGAGCACCGTTCATGGTGGCACGTGGGATGGTATCGTTGACGAACGTGACGTTATGCCCGACAAATACTTCGTCCTCAATCGTCACGCCTTCACAAATGAATGTATGGCTGGAGATTTTGCACCGACGCCCGACCTTGGCATTCTTTTGAATTTCCACGAAGGCGCCGATTCTAGAGTCATCGCCAACTTCGCATCCATAGAGATTAATAAATTTTGAGAACTTGACGTTGTTTCCCAACTTGACGTCAGGGGCAATGGACAGATAGCGCTCGTCGAACACCCGATCATCTGACGGCAGCTCACTCACTTGTAGGACATTGTTGTTCATGGATCAACTCCCGTGGGGCAGGTTCAGGCT
>JAOUPN010000531.1 GCA_029879905.1 Nitrospira sp.
CAAAACTATTTCCCTCTCTGCCGCTAGTCCTGACGAATCGTCATGAATCATGCTGGCTTAGAGGCACTGTATGGGGTACTGGTTGACAAGCGAGGAAGGATTCCAAGCGCATGCGAGTCTGTGCCTCTCTGCCATGCGGGTCTCTTCTCTCTTTCAGGTGCCTGAAATGAGTGCAACATTACTGTCGTAGGGGGTGTTAGAGTGAACATGTGACTAAACATTTATATATGGGGGTTCCGATGCATGTGATGAGATATGTGGCATTCATAGGATTAGGAGTCATATTAACCGGCTATCTGAGCGGAGCCCCGGTCTTCGCAGCCGATAAACCAATAGAGGATGGGTCAAAGATCGTGATTACATCTCCCAGAACAGGAGATATGGTGACCGACAACTTTGAGCTGACGTACCAGCTGACCAAAGGTTCGCAGGCTGTCCATGTTCATGTCTTTGTGGACAACAAATATCAGAAGGGTTTTAGCGGAACGGTCGAGGGGTTGAGCAGAGGGCAGCACAAGATTACCGTGACGGGCGCCACAAAGGATCACAACCTTGTCGCAGCCAGCCAGACCATCACCGTCGACGTGCAATAGGACTGAAACCCGCCAGTTTCAATCCGCTAGGGTCATGCAAATGGCCCTGGCGCGCCTGGTTCCTCAGGCTGCTTCCCCGCATGCCTCTCATGCGAATACTTGTGTCGTCGCCTGATTTTGCGACGATCTCTTGCGCGCCGATGGTCAGCTTGAGCAGTCCAGGCGTGGCTATTACGAGTTCGTTCGTCGCAGAGATAAAGTGTCCACTCGCTGCCTAATGTCGCGGTGAATCTCACGCAGGTCTGGGGCCACTGCTTGGCAAGGCAGAAAAGACTCTCGACCATTTTAGACTCCGTGAAACCGTCCGGTACTACGGCGAGGTTTGGAGCCTGCTCAGCCTGTCCGTCACCGCCTCTGGTGACGCAGCCCCTTTCTTCACCCGCCTTCGCAGGATGCCACGGCTAGAAGGCCGTGGGGCTTCACGGCTTGCGAGTCTTCCAATCCACGCTCTTGACCTGATCGGCCGGCGCCATGTTCGGTTCGGTGAGGATCGCCGCTGAGTGGGTCTTACCGGGGCTCGATCATCGGCAGTTCGCGCGACCCTTCGGCTGCTTGCTGAATCCGTAAGCGTTCGAGACGCGAGGCTTCAAACACAGTGTGGAGCAACTCATCCGCCACCTGGGTCAGCTGCGCCGCCGCATCCTTCATATCCGCATGTTCGACCGCGCGCGAGAGCACTTCGGCTTTGGTGGCGCCTTTCTTCTGGCCCATGAACGGTTTGAGGAGGAGATAGGCCACGTCTCGCAAGGGCATATGCCGCAAGAAACGGCGAAGGAGCTGAAAGGTCTGGAGGGGGTAATGGAGAAGCTTATAGAGAAACAGCTTCTTGATCCCTGTCTGCCTTACGCGGTTGATCGTTTCGCCTGAGAGACAGGTCGGATCGACTTCCGAACACTTGAAGTATTTGTACCAATCCGTGGATTCGTGCACCAGTCCTCGTTTCACATATTCCTGCCACAAGGGGGTGCCTCGATACACGCAGAGCCGGTTGAACCCAAAAGTATCGAGCGGGAGCGCTGAGGCGAAGTCGAAGGTCGCCTCCATATCCTCGATCGTCTCGTCCGGATTTCCCACCGTAAAGAAGCCGTGGACGATCTCAATGCCGGCCTTCTTCGCATTCGTGACCGCCGTCGTCACTTGAGCCAGCGTCTGTTCCTTCTTCAAGCGATCGAGAATCTTCTGGCTGCCGCTCTCGATGCCGAACATCATAGCGCGGCAATTGGCCTTCGCCATGGCGGGGAAGAGATGCTGGGCGACGGAATCCACGCGCCCCTCGATGCCCCAGCGGATGGTGAGGTTCTCTTCCATGATGCCGTTGCAAATCGCCTCGATCCGCTTGGGCTGCAGCAGAAAATGATCATCGACAAAACCGACGGACTTATAGCCCAGCGCTTCGAGATGCTTGAGCTCCGCGACCACATGCTGCGGGCTGCGGGCGCGCCACTTCCCTTCGTTGAAGATCGGAATGTCGCAGAAGACACAGGGCCAGGGGCATCCCCGAGAGGTCTGCATGGTGGTGAACCGGTCCATTGAGAGGACCACCGGCACGTCCAACGGCATGGACTCGACGTAATCGAGTTTCAGGCTCTCGCGATCCGGGAACGGCCATTGGTCCAGGTGCCGCTCCATGGAACGATTGGCATTGTGGATGACCTGCCCGTCCTTCATCCACGTCAGGCTGGCT
>JAOUPN010000530.1 GCA_029879905.1 Nitrospira sp.
TTCACGACTGTTATATCCCCCTCTTTCACGAGTGCATATTTCGTCTGCCGTGGGATGTTTTTAAATATCAATGGGGTCCACCCATCCGGGATGGTTTGCCCCACTGCGGCAGAGGAAAACGATGCTACCTCAATGACCTCCGGGCTTTCTCCCCGCAGAGTCGGAATAGGCAGATTCCATATCACGAGTCCGGTGAACAGGCCGATGATCAGAGCTGCCGGAGTCAAGCGCCTATCCGCAACAGTGGGGTTCATTTCCGCATCCAGGCAAACAGTTTTGTGAGGATGTGCTTCATGTTTGAAGAGAAATGAGCTTTGCGCCAAAGGGTGACGACCTTTTTGTTCACTTCCGCTTGAGTGGGATAGGGATGGATGGTTCCGGCAAGAATCTTCGCTCCGCCCCCGGCTTTCATGGCCATGGTGAACTCGCCGATCATCTCGCCCGCATGAGCTCCTACGATGGTGGCCCCGAGAATCTTGTCGCTTCCTTTGCGGATATGGACTCGCGCGAATCCTTCGTCCGTTCCGTCGAGAACCGCCCTGTCGATCTCATCGAATTTATAGGTATAGGTTTCAACCTCAATCCCTTGTTTTTTCGCGTCCCCTTCATAGAGACCGACATGGGCGATTTCCGGGTCCGTGAATGTGCACCAGGGCATAATCAACGACTCAACGTCGGCATAACCGAGACCGAATGGATGTGGGAATAATGCGTTTTGAATCACGATCTGAGCCATAGCATCAGCCGCATGAGTAAATTTATGGCGTGAACAAATATCTCCGGCCGCAAACACGTTGGGGTTCGACGTTTGCAACCTGCTGTTGACGGTCACGCCGCGCCAATCGTACTTTACCCCCGCAGCGTCCAAGCCGAGCGTTTCCACGTTCGGCGCGCGGCCGACGGCAATCAGAATTTCATCGACCTCGATTTCCTCGGGCTTTCCATGGGACTCCAAGGTGATCCGTTTACCTGTCTCTGTTTTTCTAATGCGCATATCCGTCGTACAACAACGCAGGTGTACCCCATCGCCCTGTAGACGGTCTTGGAGAATCTCTGCGGCGTCACGGTCTTCATTGGGTAGAATGCCGTGTTTGCTTTCAAACAAAAAGACCTGGCTTCCAAATCGTGCAAAAGATTGAGCAAGTTCACACCCGACAGGGCCGGCTCCGATGATGCCTAAACGACGCGGCAGCACGGTGAGCGAAAATACCGTTTCATTGGTGAGGTAGTCGGCAACTTGCAAGCCTGGTATGGGCGGAACGGCTGCGCGCGCTCCGGTACACACAGCAGCCTTTGTAAATGTCAGCGTTCGATTCCCGGCCGGCCCTTCGACCTGCACAGAGTCATGCCCGATAAAACGGCCGGTCCCGATATAGATATCCACTCCAAGCTTACTGTACCGATGGGCCGAATCATTCTGGCTGATATGTGCCCGCAGCCTCCTCATCCGAGTCATGACAGCCTCAAAGTCATACGTGACGTCTGCACCGATCCGGATACCAAACTCCGAGGCACGTCGAATATCGGCCCAGGCTCTTGCCGCACGAATGATTCCTTTTGATGGGACACACCCGACATTTAAACAGTCACCGCCCATCAAATGTTTTTCAATCAGCGCAACTTTAGCGCCGAGCCCTGCGGCTACAACAGCGGTGATCAATCCTGCGGTTCCTGCGCCCACCACAACGATATTGTAGCGACCGGTCGGTTCAGGATTGACCCAGTCGGACGGGTGAACATTGGCGACCAACTGCTGATTGTATGCATCGTCAGGCAGGATAAGTGGAGGATCTTGTCGACTCATTCCGTTACGTATCTCCCCTGTTGAGTTCCGTTAGAGTAGATGCCATCGTACCGTTCAGCGCCCCCACAGGGAACCATGACCATGAGGTCGTGGGATTCCATAGCTCACGCCTTACGCCCTATCAGTCGTTATGCATGCGCGCCTTGAATTTCTTGTACAGAACAGGAACCAGCGCCAATAACCCCAATAACACAAATGCTCCGATCACATTGAGGGATGCAATATCCTTAAGAGAATCAATCGTTCCCAATTGCCGTCCTGCATAGGCGTAGACAAACGAGCCGGGAATGATACCAAGGGCCGTGGCCGATATGTAATGGCCTAAATTCATACGAGTCAGGCCAGAAACCAGATTAACCACAAAAAACGGAAAGATCGGAATCAGGCGAATGGTCAGGAGGTAATGGAAGGCATCACGGGCGATACCTTCCTGGAGTGGGCCCAGCCATGTACCGAACTTATTCTCAACCCAG
>JAOUPN010000014.1 GCA_029879905.1 Nitrospira sp.
CACGGCCGAATCCAACCCGCACGAGCAGCGGGATCAAGAACCAGAACCCTGCATATGCCGTGTAGAGCGGAACATCATGCCTATTACAGTCTACTTCCACGACTTCAGACTCTTCTGAATAATCGGGTCGATCCAACTCTACGTTTCTGGACGGCCACTCTTGCAGGTCCGAACCAGGCAATGCCATGGAGAAGTCATGCAAGCCGACTTTTGCTGGCGGCAAGCCCTCCGCCATCGTTGATCCCTCAATTTGAAGCATGCGATCCGGCTCTACGTTTCCGGACGGTCCCTCTTGCACCTCTACCGCACACGGCACCGGAGAAGGAGCACTCAGGCCAATGATCGTCCGTAGCAAGACCTCCGCTTGAGCCTGCACCTCGGTAGACACGACCGTTTCAGATCGCCAACTCTGCACAGCCAACATCGTCAACCAGAGGGATCGGACATCCGATGGTCCCCATCGAAACACCCATTCACGCAGTACCGATCGCGATGCATACGGAAGCCGGATTCTGTTCTCATCGACTGATAGACGAAGTCTGACCATCGGAACGGACCCTAGGCTGTCCCAGCCACATTGTTGCATCAGCACCGGCCCATCCTGTTCACGAATCGCATGCAGAATCACTTCAATGCAGCGCGTCTCGACAAGACGCTGGAATGCCTGCCCCAGAAACTGCACTCCGTGACCTAAGTTCAGGAGGACTCCCAATAGAAACCTCCCTGCCTCTTCCGATGTGAAGTCAGGTCGCCAACCGGGAATCGCCTGCGTCCAATACCAGGTATGAACACCGCCGCCGGATCCCCCTCGTGCAAGTTGCTGAATCAATACGATCACCGCATCCAGCCGATCGTGAAAATACACAGCCTGTGCGCTGGCTGCGCGAGGATCCCTCCCATGCACGGCATCACGTGCAAGGTCGGCAATCTGCCGTTCCAGTTGGCGGGCCACGACCGCCGCACTCTTGTCCGCATAGATGAGGCCGAGCGAAACGGAGCGAATCAGCAACAACCGTCCCTGCTCGATGCCGGGCATCGAGGCGGTTCTCAGCGCATCTTCGAGCAGTATGGCCCCACGTCGGATGAGCGGCTCCGACTTCCCTTTGAGCCGAGCAGCCTTAATGCGGCGAGTGGCATCGGCAAACATACGGTGCCTCACCTGCCGCGAATAAATGTGGTCGCGACCTGACCGAAATGCGCCACGGCCTTGGCTGATAACGATACCGTCGGCTGAGCTGTCTGCATCACATGGGCGACTGCCTGATGCTCTCCCACATCCTCGACCAACCCTTGTGCGACGACCTGTGCACCGGCATAGAGAGAAACCTGCATTCCGACTCGGACGGCCCCGGGAGTGATCACCAAGGGAACCCGGCTTCCTGGTTTCACCGTCGTCGGCTTTTCGACATGCCCCGCGATGATCTGGTTGACCGGCGCATGACTTGCGAGCAGGAGGCATATCCTCACCAAATCGTGCATCAGATCGACTGCCTGCGCATTCCTCGCGTCCACTCGCCCATAAAGCCAATCCACCAACGTTTGCATGGACCTGCGCGCGAAAGAATCCACCTCAGCCCAACGAGGCAAGCTCGATAGATTGCGTAAATTCACCGGCGTATCGAATTGGCTGAGCTGTTCCGCCCATTCCAGACGCAAGACAGGAGGCACATCGCCGAATTGCACATACAAACAGGCGGCTACGTTTGCCATATCCGCTAATTCCCGCGATGCCTGCTTCGTCAACTCGGCCTGTCCATGTCGTCCTTCGAGCACATCGCTTAACGAGAGTATCTCCTGCGCATGACTCAGTGCCTGCGTCCAACTCGCGTTCGACAACACACTGACATCAAATCGGGCCAACTCAAGACGGCGTTCCCTCACGACGGCGCGTTGCGCCTCGTACACTCCGCTGATGCTCTGCCCAAGGCGATCAACCACACGGGATGATATCACCACAGGCAGGTCGTCACCGGCTTCTGTAGCGGTACGAGCTTGCATGGTTGTCTTCGCGGTCAAGAGAGTCCGATGCAGCACCTCCACCCGGTTCAGCTTCTCTAACAGCTTGGGAAAGCGCGGGAACCACTTCACCGGCGCATGTCGAAACAGTGCAACAATCGCGCGCAACTCTTCCGGTATGTCATCGTGACCAGCCAAACAGGCCGGCACAGGAGACTCAGCCAGTCCAGGATCCAGCGACCGCACCGGCACATCGGTTACCGCCGTTACCTGCCGAGGTCGCACAAACGCATAGAACTTCACCTGTTCACTGAGAATACGTTCACGCCGTTCGTTGATACCCTGCATCCTGAACGTTTCTTCCGCCAACAACGCCCGGGACACACCCACATCGTGCCGCGCCTCGGCCAATTCCTGCCCCACGACACTCAACCGCTGATCGGCCATCGATACCGCCGTCTGCAAATCAATCAGCGTTGATCGACACCGTTCGATCGCCTGACGATAGCCGGCGATCCGTCCTTCGACAAGTCGCAATGCCGCCACGGAAAAATCCACGGCTCGTATACCGGCCGAGAAATAGGCGCCTTCATCGCCGTCTTCCGGGTCGGGATCGTGCTCTCCAAGCAAGATTTTATCGGATAACCCGCCATCCCTGATGGCCTTAACTGTTTTGGTTTCGTATGACCGCTTTTCATTTATCGGAGCCCCTAAGAATCCTGGGATTGGGAGATCGTCAACGTGCAGGTCCAGACTGACAATGCTGGATACTATGTCGAATTTCGATGCCACACCGAAGTTCTTCGCTTCAGGCGCCGGAGGCTCCTTTAACCGTTCCGCTACGGTCACAGTTCGAAAATCAAGCGGCTTACCGAGAATCGGAGACTGTTTTTCCACATCTTTCGACTCAATAACCTTCTTCGTGTCGCTTGGTTTTGCAAGTGTTCCCGCCGTTTCTTTCTTGAGAATCTCAGTTGTCGTCGGCTCGAACGGGATTGTTACTCCTGATGTTCTCCCGACAACGTTCGGACCAAGCTCTATACCACTTCCGGCTCCAGATAAGGGCGTCTTCATACCGACATCAGCGCGAAACGCTCGTACCCCCAGACCGGTAGGCACCGACGGACTATGTGACCCACCGGCTTTTGTATCAATCGGGCGTTTTGCGATACTCTCCAGATCTATTTTGTGTTCGCTTTTCGTCAGAAACTCGGCGAGATCCTTGCGAGTCGCCGACGCGCTCTCACCTTGCGCAATCGACGCGAGCGCCGGAGATGTGACCAAGCGGCTAGCGGCATCATTACTCAGCATAAGCTGACGGAAGCGGTAAATATTCGTTTGGGCCTGCAAGAAACCAAAATCCACCATATCGTTGGCCCGTCGGACCTTGTCTTCGAGGAACTCGATAAAGGGTGCCAGCCCTCGTTTCGGCAGTTCTTCCACCTCCGCATCGCTCAATGGGGTCGAAGTATCCAGCGCCGCGCGCAATTCCTCGAACGCCGTGGCCTTCACGACCGGGGTCTCCATGTCATCTTCACCGACAGTTGTCCCGTAGTTCTCTTCCGGTACGGATAGCGGCCCTTCGCTCCCCAGCAAAGGATCGTCGGCAATCGCTTCCGTCTCCAGGGCCTCGGGGTCCGGAGTCGCGTACGTAACAGGCGTGCCGAGAATCGCGCGATTCAGTGCATCAACGATGTCCCGTAAGTCGGCTCGGCGGCGCAGCCATTTCCCTCTCGCTTCCACAAACCGGTCGATGGTCTCCTGAAAGATCGGCTCAACGTGAGCCACACGCAGCAACTCCGGCTCGAACGATGATTGAGGAACCGGTACCAGCACTCGGACCTGCTCCGCCCTTGTCATATCCAACGGCGACAAGGAGGCACATGCCGTGACCATGACATCCACCTGTTCAATCGGAATCGGCATCAGATCGACATTGAAAGTCGATGGGAAAAAGCGGTTGGTCCATGTCCGGACTCCACCCACCACAGCCCCGACCGTCAACGCATCTTTCGGCAACAGCCCCACCGGAGGCAAAAACCGGCATGCTCCTGCAATCGCTTCGATCGTCAATGACGATTCCTGCATTTCCGCAACATGCTCGGCAAACTGCTGTACCCGCGCCTGCCACACAAATGGTGTCCCGACATGGGAGATGAGTCCCTGCCGCTGAAGTCGCTTTCCGCCTGTCCGCACAACCGCAGCACTATCTAGAAACGACACCTCGCCTCCCTGCCCTCCGATGAGTGAGATCGGAAGCCCCACGGCACTCCACGGGGTTTCGGATTCAGGGTGATGCTGCTCCCACTGGAACAGGACATAGGCCAGCCGATTGCGCCATTGGCTATCAAAAACGGGACGCGGCAGCCAAGATTCATCCCATAAGACACAACAGAGCCGGCACCCATCCACACGTTGCCAATCTTCGAATGCAAAATTACGCGGATCTTGCTCACACGGATCGGCAGGGTCGGTATCCGCCACAATTTCGACGACAGCCGGCTGCAGCACCAACACCCCGACCACCGGTTCGCCTGACGCCAGCAATTCTCCGAACGGTCGAGCTGCCGGGGCATCTCCACTCACCCGCGCTGATGTTATGACAGGAATGTCCGTTACAGGAATCCGCTGCGGCGTTGAGATCACGACGTCTTCGCCGTTTGAAGCCACCCCATAGCCAGGCGAAAGCACCAGGACCCCACCGCTCTCGGTTTGCTCTAGGACCACATCTAAACCCTGCACCGTTCCACTTGACATCATGGATCCGGAGGCGGCCAGATGTCCGATCCGCTCGGTTTGCTCTACGGTCAAGATGGTATCACTGAGACTGCGCCCGGGGTACAGATTGGCGCGCCGGCTCCAGAGGGGATCGACCGTCCGATCAAGAGGCGGGCTAATTCCCAACACCGACTCCCCGGGAAACGGCCGTTGAATCGGGCGAACCGGCCCGCGTTTTGCCAGAGTATCGAATAGAGAAGGCCTCATACCGTCACCCCTTTCATCGAGAAGCAGAGCGGCGACGTGATTTACGTGGCGCCGTTGCGCGATCCGGGCGCGCCGGCGTAGCATCCGTTCCCACATCCGTGCTCGGCGTTGTCGCCCCATCCGACACTTGTGGTGTCCTGACACGGAGGTCCCTCAGATCAGCCTCAGGCCGGATCACCTCCGAGAACGACACAGTTATTCCGGCTGTTTCCAAACTGAGCGACAAGTTGCGACGGCGCACATACCACAACAAGCCTGATCCGACATCGGCTGCAGACTGCACCGCTTCCCGCCATGCTGAATCTTTCAGACTGCTTGTAGGCAGCTGCGACATTATCATGCGCGGCAGCCGCAACCCCTGCAACAACTCAAGCGGCAATCGTTTTGCCACCAGACCCGGCGCCGCTGTTTTGAACGGACGGCGAACGGTCGTCAGCTTGGCCTTCCACTCATCCAGCTTGGTACGATCTACCGGTATGAGAATCAGCACCGAGGTCGAATCCTGCTCGCCCTCTCCAAGCGTCAAGTCGATCGGTGGTAGGGAAAGACTCTCATCGAGCAACACCGGCACTTCGTCATTCGGAATTATCGAGAGCTCCACCTCGACCTCAGGAGGAAAATAGACTTGTGAGAACTCCTTCAAATCGATTGAGGCTAAGGGAAGATGTCCCACCGGAGGCAATGCCAGGAAATGATCCGCCGCTGCAAAACGCTGCCCTCGTATGCCTCGGTCCCTCAAGATACCTTGCAGTTGTGTTTCGTACTGCTGCACCTGGGCGTAGCGCAGTGCTTTGGTTCCCAACCCCAGACCCAATACCTCACCCTGCCATACGGCCAATTCCCTTCGAACGAGAAAGGGATCCAGCCATTGGACAACGGTGCGATCCACGGCAACCATCGCCAGAGGCAAGACGCCTGCGGGCATCCCGCGCATGGCCCGTTCCACAAAAATCTGATGCGCGACGCGAGATCGACGGCGGTTCCACTCGCTGGCATCCCCTTCGTCCGGAAACGGTATCAAGGTGACTGCCGTCGCCTCGATAATCTCACCGTCTTCCACGGAACGAGGTCCTGTTATCGAGGTCGGATACGAGGCAATGGGATTGGCCGTGAATTCAACGGGCCGCAACGCCAACACAAAAATGCCTGAACGGCTTCTTGCCGGATCAAGCGGACGCAGACTTAACCCCAGGGCGGCATTGAGCTGTTGCGCCAAGGGAATATCCGCTAAGTCTAACCTCAATAGAGTCTGGACGGACACGATCTCGCCGCTGGGTGTCACCCCAAGCCCAGGCTGAATACGGAGAGACGTCGCGCTGTCTCCTTCTTCCACCATCAGCCCATTGACCACTCCTGCTCCCATCGCGCGTCCCAGATCAGCCTGTCTGGTAAGAAAATATGTTTGATCCCGCGTAAGATCTCGTGCCGTAAGAAACCGTCCGTCGAAATATTTGGGACGCCGCCGCCGCGTGTCCACGAAGAGCGTGTTCGATGACGTCAACCGTGTTTGCTCATCCTGATCGATGATTTCTCGTTGCGATCCTTTGCGAACGTCAAACATGCCGTTCCTCCCCCGCCCACCGTTCCGGATTAAACACGATCGGGCGAATGTTATTGTCCACGCGTACCGGTGCGTCCTCTGTCCGCTGCGGTCTGGCGGCGACGGATGCCTGTGTGGCAGGCAATACCACTCGTGCCAGCAACACGGCGGTCGTATCCTGCTTTTCCGCATGCTCCATCATGGGTGCCAGCCTTCCGTCCAGTTCTTGCCATTGTGTCCCTTCCCGCCAAGCCCCAAACACCGCTTGGCGCATTCGATCAGCACGCTCGGACGGATCGGTGATTCCTGACAAGTCAGGCCATTGATTAACCGGAACGGGCGGATCGGCCTCTTTCCTGATCACCAGCGTCACGACATAGCCGTCCCGTATTCGCGAAGGCACAACCGGATCCAATGCCTCATAAGGCCCAGCGGCAAAGGCCGGAGTTTTCCCCCGTTCGCAGGCGACGAAAGTCAGAAAGACATCAACCACCACGCCGTCGAACGGTGCGCTATGAAATCCCTGCGCCAGATCATCGTCTGATTGCGCCTCATACCAGCGATTCAACCTAAGACAGACCGTACGCGGCAGCTCGACCAATCGCCCCAACCGGTCGATCACCAAACCCGGCTCAACCGTGATTCGCTCGGGACGACCGTCCGGCAACGTAACATCGGCACCGGGGGCCACGGCCGGCTCCCACGCCACCCGCAACCCTGCGACCGTCCCGCTCCCGTACAAGTAAGCGAGAGCCCGCGCCAACCGCCCACGATGATAGGTTTGCTCGTCGAGAAAATCCTCTGCATCAAGCAAGACACCGGTGGCATACCATAACCTCTCCTGAGACTCGCCATGGGCTTGGGCTTTCGCTAGGGGATCAAGTTCAAGGCTCATTACGTTCCTCCTCTTCGCGGCCGCGTCCGACCTTGTGGCCTCCTGACTTTTTTAGCACTGCGTACCGGCGTAGGAGTCATCCTCCTGATCGGCGTGATCGGCGTCGGAGAGACCGGTACAACCGGCACGATGGGATCAGTCGGCGGCGGAATAATCCTCCGCACCACGGTCACCACCTGGATATCCGGGGCGCTCCGATTGCCCTGTGTATCCACCACCACCAACTGAAACCGATGGGTGCCCACGGACAAGCCGGCATCTACATCGATAAACGGTTGCTCCGTCGTGATCGGCCGACCCGGGACAAACTTCGCCATTACCGCCCCCTAGTCCACCAAGGTCCAAATGTACCGAACGATTTTCCCCGGAGGTGGATCAGACGACTGCTTCCCGCTCAGCGGGAACGACAGGCCGAATCCCACCGTTTTCGGCGCATCCAGTACCGCAGTCGGATTCGTTTCATCTCGCACGATGACTACGACCCGATCAGGGTCCGAACGGTTACCCGAATCATCGACTACTTCCAACTGAAAGGTGTGCCGGCCGACGGGTAACGGCCGGTCAGGTGTGGCATCTACAGAAATGACACTCTCTGCTGTTTCTATGGGAACACCTGCCCGAAAAATCGCCATGGTTGTTTCCTTTCATCTGAACGTCACCTCAAAGCATGACACCGACTCTGCTCAACCGAACCATTCCCATATATATCGCACCAGACGGCGGCCTTCGGCCGCGTGGGATCCTCCCGCATCCAACTCAAATGATCGTCCGAATTCAACGGTCCTGTCCGTCCCCGCCTCAGCTACCGGAGGAGGGGTAACCGATGAGGGTTCGGCAGAAGCCAGACTGTCCAACCTCGGATCCAGGCTTGGACTGTGCACAAGTACATCACGACGTCCCAAGCGCGACCGCCCGACACGAACCGAACGCACAGGCTGAGCCGGACCAAGATACGTATCGACGCCGACCAGTGATGCCGCGCCCACCAAAAACGGCTCGGAAGCTGTCGCCACCCGCACAACCACATGTGCGGGAGACTCGAGACTCACCACGCGCCTGATCAATCCCAAGTCCTGCGGCTCCACCTCTTGATGCACCAATACCGTCACCCGAAAAGCCAAGCGATCCAGAAATGCCTCCCCCGCCTGTTCTTCTGCAGCTGTTTGTTCAAGATCCGCCGCGAACAGGGCAAGAAATTCTCGGCGCTCCTCCTGCCCAAGAAACAGTGAGTCTCCTACCAATGAATTCCCACTAACGACCAAGCCGGCCAAGAGCGGATCTTCTTCATCTTGAAAATCGCCGCCTAAAATAGTCCCCATGGTGCGCCGTAACCGGAAATCCTCCAGCACGACGATTTCTCCACTCGTCACTGCACCACCGGTGGCGATATCAAGGGCTAGCATCAAGCCCTCCGGCGTCCCTCGCTTCCTATACAACTCGGGCGATGATGCGATAAGTCGACGGCGACGTTCCTTGGGGAAGACTGGATCAAAGGCCACCCCGATCCAACTCCCAAGCCATTCCAGCGCCTCCTCCGGAGTTGTCCGTGGATCCGTCAGGAGATAGGCTGCGGAGATTCGATCTTCAAGCGGTGTCAACACCCCTTCCATGTTATCCAGAAACCGCTCCAGGAAATCAGCCGCCGTTGCAGCGGTCCCTGGAGCAAGGACCGCTTCTGCTGCATCGCCGAATGTCGACTCGCGATACAACTCCGGCAAATACTTATCTCGATAGGAAAAACGCGACGCGTAGGCCCGCACAGCGGCGACTTCCGGAGTCGCCCGGCCATTGCCGTTGAGAATGACCCGCCCCCACAGATAGCGCCCCTTTAAATGTGTGACGGCACGATTGGCCCGTTGAATCAACGCCGTAAAGAGACCTGACTGATCCTTCACCGGCGGACAACCGAGAAGCCCCGGATAAAATGGTATTTCCGAGGCGCCGGGAACCCACACTCCTTTTGGAATGCGCCCCTGCCGTTCGACTGTTCCAAAACAATGAGGGTGCCAGGCATCTTTGGAATCAGGCGGATGGGCATCGTCACCGGCTGCCAAGGCAATGACGACCGAGCAGTCCTGAGGAATCTCCGCCTCCATATACAGTCGGTGCCACACAGTCTGCGAAGATCCGCTATCAATCAGCACAGCATTCTCCGCCTGTCCCTGTGTCGTAAAAGACGGTAGGGAGATGGGATGCAACCCCGCCCATCCATCCACAGTTGGGTAGCACGGCGGATCACTGAGCGTATGGAGGAACGGCCCGCCCGTGTAATCAGTCATGGGGTAGAGATCCTCGACCGGCGCCACGATGGAACCACGCGAGTCATGACTCGTCTCAGTAGGCATCGAATAGACAAGAGCTTCACCCGGCAGACCAACGACCAATACGGCCAGCCGATCGAGTCCTATCCAAGCGACACTATAAGGACGCCCGGCTCCTTGCAAAGCAATCGCCGGCCCACGCCATCCGCTGGCATCGAACAATCGAACAGCGGCATATTCTTCCGAGGTCCAAAGAAGGACAGCGACGACGCCATCAGCTCGGCAGGCTAATGCCACGGGCTGTTCGATCGGGGAAAATGGGATCGCTCCGGCCTCGATCAGACGCGGCGGATTGGGATTTTCGTCACAAGGCCTAGCAGTGTCAGGACCGTAGGGGGAAGAGGGCCTATTCGGAAACGGCACTCCGGCGACACGGCCAACTTTCCGGCGGACCCGATCCAAAACCCAGACCCCTCCTGCAGGGTCGGCGGTCAACCTCCATGCCGTCCCTTCGGCCGACTCCAACGAAATCGGAGACCATCGTTCACGCGTGTCATGCAACAGTATACGGTTGCCCAACGCCACATACAGCACGTCGTCGTATCCCATTGTCACATCTGACGGCGTATGCCCGAACGGAATCGGTGCGATCGGGAATGGTTCAGCCCTTGCGCCCGTTGCGACAATCGACTGTGCCGCGCTGTCCCACGATGCGCGCATGCCGAACCGATCCAACGTATCCGGGACCAACTCCAAACGGGATAAGGCCTGAGCCTCTACCACCGCCACATTCGCATCACTCAACGCGGGAATGACTCGTCGACCGACCAGCCGGAGGCGGCGGCGCTCCATGTCGTAATTTAGGGACGGCGGATCACCATCGATCCGCCAATGATGCGCGTCGGCCAGTAACCAATGTGTAAGTCCGTTGGCATCCATCGACACACTCTTCGTACTTCGACAATCGACTCAGCAGATTTCCGGTACTACGGGAACAGCAACTCCCGACCGATCCGCAAACGGATTCGGTACACCTCGCAAATCGTCAGGGGACTCGTCCCCCACCACCACGACCACACTCAGCAGTTCCGGCAATTGCCAAGGTTGAAGCGACAGTTGCACCGGTGCATCGGCGGACGTTCGCGGCACTTTGCGCCAATCCTTGCCTTGCCGCTGAAACAGATTGATCGGCGCCACACCACTGACGCCTGGCACACGTGCGACCGCCACTTCCAATTCACGATCGCGTACCGGCCGACCCAACGGCCATCCCGCTCCATCGACCCCGCCTGGCGCCAATGGCCAGAGCGCACGGCGAAGTGCTTCGCGCACATCCGCGGTCACCGTCTCGCGCGACAACCCACCCGACCCGCCGACCGTCTCTCCACCATCACTGATTCCGAAACCATCCTTCACTGTAATGGCGACGCTCACGCCCAAGGGCACATATTCGCAACCGATCACATAGAGTTCAGTTCCCAACGGACGGCGTGAATTCAACATGCCATGCACGGATTCGAGGAAGGGACGATCCGACCTGGGGTTCGGCAAACCCAATCCCTCCTTGAATGGAATCACCATGACCGACACGACGCCCGGCACTTCGAATCGCCGTTGATGGGGCTTGAACCGCGGTAGTACTTCCACACGCCCCATCCGCACCCCCGGAGTACGCGCCGCCAATTCTTGATAATCCGCCTCCGTCACCGCTCGATCCCGATGCCGAAACAGTGCCGGAATACGCCGTTCCGCCTCGGCCAGTGTTTCTGCATCGGCACCGCCATCCATGGGCAAGGTTTGCGACACTTTTAATTTGGTCGTCACGATCGCGCCGCGAAGATCACGCGCCGTGATACTTGTCAGGCTGCCCGGGGGCACATTTCCGGCGGCACCACCTCCGTAACGCATTTCCTTCACCCGAATCCGCATACCCGCCTCGGGAACCCGACCACGCATCCCATCGCCGAATCGGATTGTCCCTGCCTCAGGGTCCAGCTGATAGACCTTTGCATCACGTCCCGCCAACGCAAGGTCGTCGATCCGTTGCCAGGGCTGAAATCCTCGCCCGCTTTCCTCAACCTGGATAACCAGCGACGATGCTTCAATCGACCGCCCCGGTAATTGCCACTCTTGATCTGCCGCTCCTGTACTCTGTGCGACGACGCGGCTGACTAAAGTCTTGCGTTGATCGATTTCGACGGCATTGACACCCATCCAGCTTAGAGACAACCGCTGCAACGACTTCAATGTTGGACGGACACGAATCCACGCCGCCACACGAGCCGCCCGATCGGCTTGATCCAATCGAGGTGGAGCATCGCCCACCCCCGCTTTTAGATTCGCACGTACGTCGTTGCTGGGCACCTGGATTCTAGACGAATCCGGCAGCGCCACACGCACGACACCAGGCCTCGTCAGACCTGCTGTCGTATCGGCCACCACATCCAGCGTCACATAGTCTGGGTCGCCTCGTTCATCGACCGTGCAGATTTCCCACACATGCGGGATGCGTGCTCGCGGGCCGATTTCTTCAAACAATGCCGGGACCGCGAGCGAAGGCATTACACCGATCGAAAGCAATTGCTGGCCGCCGCTCGCACTACGTCCTAAGGTGTTTCGAATTTCCTTAACCAGCGACAGTTGACCTTCCGGAGCGGAGGCCTTGGGCGCAAGAAGCGCCAACCAGAGCGACCGATCCACTGTCTGTGTCATCACATCGAATCCGTTCGTCTCGGGGGCCCCTTCTACGAAAATCGGCGTCGTTACATACGGCGTCGGAAGCGACGACAACCGATAGACGGATTGGAGCCCCGGCACGACTGCAGCAAAACTCTGCTGCTCGCCGTCATTTAACGGACGCTTATAGAATGCTTCTGCCGTAATTGGCAGCACCGTCAATTCAGTCCGAGTTTCGAATGTCACGGGTTTCTCGATTATTGCCCGCGACTGGATTGCCACAGCCTGAGTGACCGTATCATCGTCGACTTGCAGACCGATCAACCCGCGCGCCGGAACCGCTGCTCGCATTGAGACACCCAGCAACCGAAGAAACGCCAGACGTTGCCGTTCCGGGATAAGATTCGCCCGATACAACAGCGTATCGGCCAGCCAAGCAAATAGTTCGAGAAGTGTCTGCCCCGGATCACCCGGACGTGGATGTGTCCATTCCGGAGTATGCGCGGGAATTCGCGCGAGGAGTTCTTCCATTAAATCTTGATAGCTGCGATCGTCGAGAGCCGGAGGACGAATCGGCATCGGTCAGCCTCCTACCTCGACGGTGAGTCCCAACTGTTGGAAGCCCCCCGTCCTTTTCAACCGATAGCCGATAACCACGCGAATATGAGTGGGGTTATCCGGCATTTCGGCGACATCGACACGATCAAGCAATATACGGTCCTCCCAACGCCCAAGTGCATTGTTGACGGCATCGCGGATTTGACGCCGTGTCGTCAGCGTGTTCGATTCATGTACGAACCCGCTCAAGCCGGCGCCAAAGCCAGGCCGCATCAATTGTTCGCCTGGCTGCGTTTGCAAGATCACCTGTATCGCCTGCCTCACGCTCTCATCCAACGATGGGAACGACAGGCAGCCGGCGACATCGGGCTGAGGTAGAAGCGGCCAGCCGAGAGGCGGTCGTGGGGATGTGGACTGAGTCATGATTTCCTCCCCGGAATCGGTATGCAAATCTTGATGTACAGCAACCACTGAAACACAATATTGAACAGCTGAAGGAAGATGTTCAGGACAATGAAGGCACAGATCGTGATCAACGGAATACTAAAACTGCATAGCCACTGAATCCCAAACCTTGACGGCCGTTCACCGTCGCCGTCGGCGAGCTTTTTGGCATCTGCTTGGAGCAAGTTAAAAAGACTCGGCGGTAACGAGAATGTCACATTGGGCTTGAGGCCCTTCAAAAACTCTTTGTCGGTAACGTCAGGCATCGTGATCTGTACAGGCGGTATGCCGTTGTTGTCGTACCACGGTGCAATCACAAAAGGCTCGCTATACCCACTCCATACAATGTCGGGAGGGCACCGTTCGTCATGTTTTACTCGCACAAATGTGCGCAGACAGTAGCGCCGCCCCTCCTCATCGAATCGTCCCTGTCCTCTTCCAATTTGCGCGAAGCGGGCCTGCATCGTTGCAAGAACAAGCTGAGCAATCTTCGCTGCCCTATCCCTGCTGACGGCCGGCCATTTGTTCGGGATTATCCATTGCGCTGAAGGCCTTGAGATGTCGCGTTCCAAGAGCACTTCGGTCGCTGCTTTAAGAAACTTTCCGGCACTGTGCGTCACATTTCCCGATACGAGGGTAATGCGGTCTAATTCCGCATAGAGTGCCCGTCCGGCTGGATCGGTTCCAAACGCATCAAATTCAATCGCGACTTGCTTCAACAGAACGAGGAAACTAGCCAGAATATTGCCTGAAGGCACCACGGAAGCTTCTTCTAGAATGGTTTCGTCGGACGGTGTAAGTCGCTTCAGCAGCGAGGCTAGCGTCTGGCCGCCGGACGGCAAGTTCCTAGCCGCCCCGGCCTTCAAATAGGTATGCAGGTGGCTATCCAAATCTTCCTTAGAGAAACTCGGCAGGTCATGAAATTCCGATCGTTCAGAACTGGTGAGCGGAACTACCCCATACAACAGCGTCCGCCCAGTCGAACGACAAATCTCAGGCGGAACGACAAACAAAGGAGCTTGCTGCTCATGAAGCGTCGTTAAATCGCCCACGCGCATAGCCAGCAGACGGTTGATTTCCTGATGACCGGCCGATAGCGTCGGACGGCGAAAAGCCGGGTCAGGATCGTGGAGCTCTTGCTCTCGGCTAAGGTCTACCCACCCACGAAAGAGCTTGTTCTCTTGCATCCACCCTTGTCTCACACTGTCGCCTTTCCCCTTCGTGGCGAAGCGCCTGATTACCAATCCTGCAGCTACAATCTTCTTTGGATCGAGTCTCGGAGAGCCGAAATTCGCACAGGATGCATCGAGCAACACAAGATGGAACGTCCTATGGATAGGCTGGAATAATTTCAGCGTGCCGGTGGCATCACGGCGTTTGGCAGTCGATTGTATGACCGCCGATAGCCCCTGATCTTTCGACAATCCGTCCAAGACAACTGCTAAGAATTCTTGTTCTGTTCGCTCCAAAATCGTCGGCGCAGCTGCCGATACTACACCTTGCAGAGTAACCTCATGCGCTACCATATGTTGCCTGCTCCCGGTGTATACATCGCGGATACCACCGTGTTGGTAATGAGTGTGTCGCACTGGACCACTCCGGAGAACTTTGACATACCGGCGTTGACCGTCACCATACCCGCGCTGACTTCGACTTGGCTCGCTTGCACTGTGACCTTGGCCGCAGCCTGAATCGTAACCCCGCTGGTCTCCATCGTAACGGTATTACCCGAAGCTTCCAGCTTGATCTTACCTCCGGCCTCATCGGTCAACGTGCCAGTCACTCCCCCCGGCGTTTCGAACACAATCTTTTCCTGGCCGTTCTGTTCCTCGACAATAGAAAACTTGGTGCCGGCCTTCCCAGTAATCGTCCAGCGATCAACCCGGTCGCCCGGGATTGAATCCGGCGCATGATCCCGGCCGTTCCACAACCCCCCCACCACCAGAGGGAACCGCGGATCGCCGTTCAAGAACACCACGAGTACTTCGTCTCCGACATCGGGCAAGAAAAATGCTCCTCGATCAGCTCCCGCAAATGGCACCGCAACGCGCGCCCATATCGGCCCATCCTGATCTTCAAGCCCGTCACAGTTGAGCAAACGAATCTGCACCCGCGTCATCCCATCGGGGTCATCTACCGAAACGACTTCCGCCAGATAACTGGCCGTCCAGATACCGGCCGGCCTTTCAAAGCTACTTGTACCTCTCACGCCCGTTCTCCCCAATATGCACATTCGGCCTCAAACTGCGTGCGGTAACCCACTTCGAGGTCGTATCGATGGGTGGCGCGCGTAACGTAGTAGGTATTGCTGAATCGTGGCCCGATCTCTGAGATCGTCACATGCGTACCGACACGGATCTCCGGATTCCCGTCCGCCATGCCCTCCAGACAGACAAACCGGCGAGCCCTCTGATCAAAGGTACTATCGACCAGAGCTTGCGCTTCGTTCTGTGTACGAACCGCAGCATGTCCGATATGCTCCGTCCGCTCTATCGATGCGCGTCCCAACCATTCGGCTCCGGTCGAACCCTCGCCGGGCCCCTGATGCGCCCCGGTGCTTTCGGCAGTCAGACGCGATCCTTGCGCCACATCCCATCCGGCGACTGTCACCTTTGTCGTTTGATGAGCAAGATCGGCCATAACCCTGACACCCCGGAGCTGGCTATGCATGCGCAGTTCTACAGTCCCTCGCCTCACCTCGTCACGCGGCGACACATGCAATTCGTCTCCAACGACCTGGACGTCGCCGTCGTATCGCTCCAGTACTCTGCGTAAAAATGCCAGATCGCTTTCGTTAAGCTGCATCCAGGTTCCGACACGATCACTAAAACCTGTGACTATAAGTTGTAGACCAAGGCTGTCGGCCACCGCCTGCGCCAAGTCTGCGAGCGACAGTTCGTCGTATGTCTTGGTCCGACGAGCCATCCGTGCTTGTTGGGCCGCATCTTCCGCCAATACCAATAACTCCGGAGGCCCCTCCTCACGGAACTCTGCTTCAACTCCTGTAATCATCCCACGAAAGATTTCCATCGGTGTTGATACCGGCCCTGCAAACACGAGAATGGATTTACCGAGCGTGACGATGCTTCCGTCCTCGAACGCAAAAGAGGCTCCACCACTCGGGTCGCTGGCCACATTGCTCAACCGCAATTGTAAAGAGGATAGTCCCCCCTCCTGCTCGGTGATATCCATCCCTATCAACAACTCGGAGACCTTGTCGTATGATTGCTGATCGATCTGAATCGTCGGTCTCGCGCTGTACACCGCACTGAAACTGATCGGACGTTCACTCATCGACTCACACCTAATAGGCTGCGGAACAACTTGGTTGAGACATGAACTACCAAAGAAATCTTGTCACATGTGTTGACGGTGTCAGAGTCACAGAATGCTCAAAATGGCCGTTCTCGATCCATGAGACGTAAAACGGTAAATGTTAAAGGTCTCAGAACTTCCAGGATCGGATATTCTTCACATCACCTTTTACGTTTCACCTTTCGCTTTTCATGGCTTGTGGGAACGCGGCTGGCTGCCCGTTCAACACCTGGTTAATCGGCATGGACTCGCGCTGCCCTCACAGCCAGTCGGCGCAGGTCTGCGGCGACGTCTGGACGCGGAGTGCGTATGTTTGCCGTCTGCTCCTGGTTGTCCGCTGCAACAGGCTCCGACCGCACTTCACCGATCACTTCCTCGATCACCACAGCCATGGGCTACCCTTCATCGAATCGAATCTTTGAGGCCAAACTCGCATTCACGCCGACATCGGCGCTCAAACTGGCTGAACCCTCTACTTTCGCTCGCCCCCCCACTGAAAACTGTGCTCCATGATCTGTTGCCAACCCCACTGAATCAGCGCGAGGAATTAGCGCCCGAGGGTTCAACGGAGGCATGGGTTTGCTTGAGGATGTTGTGCGCAAACCACCGAATGCTCCCTGTGTGGCGGACACACCGGCAGAAGCCGATCCTCCATTAGCCCCCCGGACACCTACCCCACCGGACAGACCAATACCACCACTGATTCCCACTCCTACACCGCCGCTAATCCCTATCCCTCCCCCCACACTAAGTCCTGCCTCGCCTGAAGAGAATGCGACAGGTCCCCCTAAAGACACCGAGGCTCCCAAGGAAATTGGACCACTGGTAAAACGTAGCGTTTCCAAACCGTTCGCCGCGCCTACCCCCCTGCCTACATCTCCCACTCCAGCCATGGCAGAAATTCCCGTTACGCCTGCGCTGGCCGAGAGGGGCAACACTGCCTCATCCCCAACACCGTCACTGGGCCCGGAACCAGCTCCTTCCTCGGCAAACACAGACTCTTGCTTGTCCATGCTCAGATTTACTTTGGCTCGCAAAGGGACACCTGACGGCGCAAAAAAATCAATGGTTTCCTGATAAGACTTCATCATCCCCTGAAAGGCAAAGCTCCCCCATTCAAATTTCACAATGGCGGGAATTCGCTGTTCGTCCGGCTCCATAAAATTGGCAATCCGTTGTGTCATCATGCGGACATCTGTCCCGACATCTGTCGTATCGAACGTAAGTTCCATGGTCAGCGTGGCCGAACTCCCGGTCACATACTGCTTGGTATCCCCAGCCCCCCCTCCATCTCCCAGGGTATTGGAGATTGATAATTGCAGTGAGGTCGGATTGAAATGCACTGTGATCGCCTGTTCCTTCTGAGGGCCACTTTGTGCCGTAAATAGGGCTTTTTGGATTCGCTGTGCGTCGCTCATTGTGACTAACCCCTCTCCGATTACGTCACGAATTCCAGCCCTTCGTGGGCCACATGCAGCTCTTCGATTCCGATTTCCGAAGCCTTGGCATTCAAATCCGCAGTTTTAAATTTTACCGGCAGGGCATGACGCAACACCCAGGTCACTGCGGGAATCCCCGAATGGTCAGACATCACAATGGACAGAGACAACCGATGTGCCGCAGCTCCCTCTTGCGTCACCATTGCAAACCACTGCCAGAGATGCTGGCTGCGCAGGATGCCACGCCGTAACACGAC
Organism: Nitrospira sp.; assembly: GCA_029879905.1. Taxonomy (GTDB): domain Bacteria; phylum Nitrospirota; class Nitrospiria; order Nitrospirales; family Nitrospiraceae; genus Nitrospira_D. The sequence continues at coordinate 18,327 of JAOUPN010000014.1, forward strand.
CGTCGCGAAATTCACGGGTCCCACCCGTTGTGCTGCCCCGTAATTGCGCCCCCCTTCCCGAATGACGACCGGCTCCATTGTTGCTTCCAACCCTGTACATTCGGCAAACCCGCCGTCGAGCGAAGACAAGACGGAAGAAGCGCCGCCTCCAAGCGGATCCTCTGAAAAAGTAATATGAAAACGAAATGGGCTTAAAGGATCTTGGATGCTGTTCATGACAAGACTGCCTCACTACCTTCAGAAGACAGCAGCGCCACCTGACCGCCCTCGTGAAGTCCCAGCACAACCGTGATCCGTTCGATCGGCAACGCCGCCTGAAACTGCATGGATACAACAACCCGCCCGGCATCCAGATCATGTTGCGTCATTGTGCTGCGATCACACCGTACCGTAAACGCCTCCGTCGGCGTCCCCCCTCGAAACGCTCCGCTTTGGAACAATCCGGTGAGCAGCCGCTGAAGCTCCTGTCGAATGCGCCCCCATAAGAATTCGCCTGACGGCTCGAATACGAGTTCCTCGCCAGTACGGCGAGCCGCTCTCACCAGAGCTGCAACCAACCGATTGACACAAGCCGGACGGTATCCCTCATCAAGACTGGTCGTGACATCGGAGAGTAATGCAAAACCCTGCGGGGTCTGGCCAATAATCGACACCCGCTCTCTCATCGTTCGTGGTCTTGTCCCATGTACTCCCGAACCTGTCGGTGGGCGATCAAATTGTTCCACACCCCAACCCGGCCACACATCCGACACCTCGACAAGGGGAAGCCCTGCTGCGCTTTTAAAACTTCCTCGCGAAAGGGCGTTTCGGGCAAGTACCCCCACCAATACTCCATCCGGACTTTCCAGTTGTTCGGGTAAGGCATACGACCCGGCAGTCCGCACCCATGGGAACCCCAATTGCACGAACGCACTCGCGACCCCCGGGCGAACTGATTCCGCCAATCCTGCGTCCAAAATTCCCCCTGTCGCATCACTCAGCCACCCATGACAATCCCGCTCAACATCCGTTCCTGCTTCCGGCAATGGTAGCGCGGCGACCAGTTGCAATTCCCTCTGTCGCCGCACCAACATGTTACCCAAGAGATTGATGGCCGAGGCCCACTCTCTCATAGCAACGGCATCACAGCGTGGCGCACTTGCCCATCGCACCGGATCTCCAGCAACCGGATCGGCCGGCTCCGTCCCACACTCGACAAACTGTTCCGGGTCCCTCGGCAAATCCGGTGGCACACCAGGTTCCGGATCGACGGCAAAGATTTCCGCGAGATCAGGAATACACAGATACGAGATGTCAGGTAATCCATAGATATGTCCCACACCGCTCCAGCTCTTACGGTCAAGCGGAGTACACGTTACCTGGCCGGCCGTCCCACCCGGGATAAGATCATCAATACGAGCTACCCTGACGGCCCGAGAAAGACCGTAACTCCAGGAATCTCCCACCCGTATGACGTAGCATTTACGTCCCCCCTGGGAGAAAAACGACCGGACTGCGGCACCGAGATATGTGGCCTCAGTCCTCTCTGTGGTGCGACGTTCCCAGAGGAACAGCCGATGAAACAATTCCCAGGAGTCGATCGGAACAGGCACGTCCGCCAAGGTTTCCGGATCGAATCCGGGCCGCCCAAGCCGGGAAGCGGTCAACCCGTTGTCATGCATCCAGGCACGGATAAACGAAGGCAGCGGCGACTTGGTACGCCTGGCGACAAAACCGACAAAACAGGCAATATCGGCCCGATTGGGATCCGCCGCGACGATCGGAGCTTGTGTTTCAAATTGCAGACCTTTCATATTGCGCCACTACGCTACCTGTTCAAGCTCCATTCCCTGGACTGATAAGACCAATTCTTCCATCGCTACATCCCCGCCGCCTTTCGCAGCCAAGGTGGGACCGTTATATTTCATGGGGAACACCCCCGATAGCGACCAGGCTATGACCGGATTCCGTGCTTCATCCAGCATGGTGACTACTACCGTCCGTTTGGCAGACGGTCCATTCTGCCGAACCTCATTCACCCAAGCCCATAGGTCCGAAGAATTTACGATGCCGCGTTTCAAGGTAACATCAGTGACCTTATGAATCCCCGGCACCTTGCGGACATGGTTTTCCTTCTCATTCCCATTTCGATACTCAGCCACGGTGATCTCCGTACCTAGTCCTGACACATCAGAAAACCCGCCGAAGGCTTCCTGCCCATCGATATTCACAATAAAATTAAAAGCCCCGTAGGGGGTTGTGCGTGCTGCCATGATGATATCTCCTCCCGTTTACTGCCGTTCGTCGGCTGTTTTCTGGCCGATGCGGAAGATCACGAACTCCGCCGGCTTCAACACGGCGACGCCGACCAGACAGATCAAGCGGCCGTTGTCCAAATCGTTCTGCGTCATCGTGCTGCGGTCGCAGCGGACAAAAAACGCTTCTTTTCCGGATGAGCCCAACAAGGCGCCGTTCACCCACTCGTTGTAGAGAAAGGCCGAGACGGTCTCGCGGATATTGGCCCAGAGCCGCTCGCCGTTTGGTTCGAACACGGCCCATTGCGTTCCCCGGTCGATGGAGGCTTCAAGATAATTCATATAGCGGCGGACATTGACGTACTTCCATTCCGGATCGGAACTGACCGTCCGTGCTCCCCACACTCGATAACCTCGTCCGCTGAGATAACGGAGACAATTGACGCCCAGGGGATTCAGCACTTCCTGTTCTGCAAAATTCACGTCACGTTCGAACCGCAAGGCTCCCCGCACCACTTCGTTCGCAGGCGCCTTATGAACACCCCGCTCAACATCATTTCGTGCATAAATCCCACAAACAAATCCGGACGGCGGCAAGGCAATTTCCCGCGGCACGCTGGCATCCCCCGCGCGAGACAAAGGATTACTGACCACCACCCAGGGATAGTAGAGGGCGGCATATTTCGAATCGACACGGCCACGAATTTCTCTGGCTTCCGACACGGCTTTATCCTGGGGAGTGTCTACGACAGCAATGCGGTAGCGGATACGTTCAGCATGGCTAATAAGGGCACCAAGGATGCCCTGCGCATCGGCATACGACGACGAACCTGGCGCTGCGACAATCGAAATATCCTCGAGCTTCTCAAATTCTTTCAGGGCTGTCTCATACGCAGCTTGATCTGGTTCACTGCCGTCGCTCCCGCCCGTCAATGTCTGGGACCATTCATCGGCACTCGCGAAGAATCCCTCGCGCAACTGAAAGGCCGTCACCGCCGAGCCAATCTCAGCAGCCAGCCATTGTTCGAGTGCATCGCGCCTGCGTGAAGGTGAGTCCGACAGTACATTTCCAAGCCATCGGGGATGGGAACGATCTAAGCCAAGGTCGTCAAACCCCGTCACATGTCCGTCACGATCAATTGCTACAATCGAGAGACTCAGAAAATCCGCAGTGCCATTGGGAACGTCTGTATCGGCAAGAGAACTCAAATCCAGCGCGGTGTCCGACGAGTCCACCCACGTCCCCTCTTGCTTGACATGAAACACCATCCCTTCACCCTCGCCGGAACGGATCATTGATCCTAACGGCGCGACATTCATTGTGCGTTTCGTGGCCGGAGCCGTTTTGAGCTGAACCATCACTTGGCCGTTACCGGCTTGGCCGGGAAACCGCGTGATGAAACGGGCAGCCAGTGTCGAATCAGCATTGGTGACGATATCGGGAGAAACGGCCGTCCCGCCACCGCTATTGGTGACACGTGCAACGTAGAGACGAGACCCGCCGTTATCGAAATAGGCCCGGACGGAATGGGCGAGGAAATTGGTGCCGTATTCCAGATTGTCTAACCCGCCATAAATACGCTCGAAATCACTAAAACTGGTCAAGAGTTCCGGAGTTCCTCCTACCGGCCCCTTACGCGTCGGACCGACCAATCCTGTCGTGCTAGTGCCGACTCCTTCTATGGATTTGGCGCGAAAACTTGTTTCTTCGACATAGACTCCTGGGGCAAGATATTCTGGCACGATGCTCCTCCTTTCCCAATCACGACTGCGCGCTCCTCTAAGGAATCGCGACGGTCAATCTGCGCACCACCGTTCGTCCTGACGCCAATTTCACCACTACCTGGCTACTCGACAGGCTCACTCGGTTGTCCTCGAGCTCGTCCGGATTCGGCATGATCTCCGCAAGAGGATCAACCACCACTTCCACTTGTACCTCCACCTCGGTTCCCATTACCGGTCCAGGAGACGACTCCCATGTTGTCACTGGAATGCCGGGAACCGCGACCAACGCCTCCCCACGCGCATCAGATAGCCCGCGCGCCAAGACTTCTCCGTCAGTGGCTCGCAGAACTCGGATCAAGGCCCCGCCTAATTTCTCGTCACTACCTTCCCGTACGATAGTTGCTCTGATCACGGCCCATGCCGATGAGACCGGTGCTGTTGGGCTTGGGTATAACCGACTCTTAATCGGCTGAAATAACGACTGGCTGTCTCCGGTATGCGTAGGATCCGGATCCCGAGGCAACGTGATAGACTGTTTGCGAGATAAGTAGACGCCGCTCGGATCTACCACATACGCAACTAGTGTTATGCTGCCCAGTGTCGGATCAGTTGGAGGTTCCAATAGAACGGTTTGATGAGATTCGAGCCCCACCGCATCAACTAGGACATAATACCCTCGGCGATTCCTGACCCATGTGGTTCCCGATCCGCTTACGGATAATGCAGAGAGGACAGGCTGCCCTGTAACCCCGTCGACTATACGGAGCGCTGCAAGTACACGCCTCGAAAAACTTTCGACGATCATTGTGCCGTTTCCTTTGTCATCGCAAAGTTCCGCACCACAACCGGCATACCGGACGGACTTGGTTCCGGATCAATCCTCACGACACGTGCGATATACGACAGGCTTAGGCGATAAGACGGCTCCAATGCCTCCCAAACTCGCATTAAATCTTCATGACTTAGTTCCGCCGGAATAACATGTACAACATCACTTGACTCCCATCCTCCGTCAGGAGAGAGCGTCGATCTGTCTAGAACCGGGCGTTGATGCAATTGACGCATCGCCCATGTGAGGATTGTCTGCTCAGCGAGAGCGTTGTCCGCCCACACAGTGAGGAGGAAATGCAAATCGACCGATAGCGGTGTCTCTGCCACACTGAGATCATTGGTGCCCCGTACGTTTCGGACATGTTCGTTTATTGTTATACGGTACAAATACAGCGATAACGTCGTCGTACGGTCTTCTGCGTTTCCCATTTCCATACTGGAAAGCAGCTTAAACTCACATGGATGAACAGCACTAAGGGCGCTCGGATAAGAATTACGTAAGTAGGTGGCCAATGAGGCGCCAACTGAATGGATTGCGAAAGTATTGGCCATGGGCTTGTCGTTAGAATGCCTTCTTCAACTCTCTCCCAGATGTACGGGCATAGCCTATGCCTTACGACTTTCTACTCGTGACTGCTTATCGACCGAGCATTTCAGACTCGGTTGCTTTCTCACCATTTCTCGACGCATACCTCTTTCATTGCTGCTCTTATTGTATTCACGGCATCGCCAAGCTCCTGTACATAAAAATTCTTGCGATGTGATCGTAGCTGTAGAGTGCTTGCTCTATCCCCTTCGGTTGTTATCATGATGATGGTGAGGTCGGGATACACCGCCAACAACTGGCTGCACAATGCCGGTACTACTATGTCTTCTTCGGTGATCATTACGACCGTATCCGCGCATACCCTCCCTGTTTCTTGGAGGACTTTCATCGGCCCTCTGACCTCCCCCACTATTTCGACGCCCTCCTGCTTCGCCATCAACACCCGGACAGCATCTGGAATCATCATGGGATAATTTGCCAAAAGCGCTCGTATCTTCTTCACAAACTCCTCATTCACAAGATTGGGTAAACCCTAGCCCGAGGAAAGCCGCAGGACAATAGATCGAGAGATTCATTTGGGATCTATGACCGACGTGCAAGTGGATCTACCGTGCTTAGTTCCACTACCTGCACTCGCATAATCTGCCTTCTACCCCTTCAACAAGAGAGGAGTACATATATCGTGCAGATGCCGTACGAGGCCTTCTTGAGATTAAGGCGGAAGAACGGGATTGGAGGGATAATCGCTGTCTTGTTCAATGTACGGGAGTACTCATGCCATGCTCTTTCAGATACCGTACGGCTGATTGGCGATCATGCACTTGAAGTTTATCAAGAATATTATGGATGTGGTTCTTCACGGTGGAGACTTCTATACCCAGCTGGATGGCAATCTCTTTATTGCTCAACCCCTCTTCGACGGCTTTTACAATCGTTTGTTCCCGCCGTGTGAGCCCGCTTGGTGGTTGAAATTGTCCTACATCTACTTGACGCGATAATTCCGACACACGGGAGATGAGGAGACCAGTGACTCGAGGAGGACAGATCGCTTCGCCTGACATGACCGACCGGATGGCATACACTACCTCATCCAGCGATGCATCACGCGTGAGATAGCCCATGGCGCCGGCGACTTCGATACAGGCTAAGACCGTCTCATCACATTCCGGAACATCGATCATGATGATTTGGCAATCCGGGCATTTAGACCTTAGATTATTGACTCGTCCCCAAAAGTCTCGGGATCTCTCTGACATTTCCACTAGCACAATGTCAGGACAGGGCGCGTCCCACTGCCTGGGAATTTCATCCAAACTGCTGATCTGACAACACAAAGAGATATCAGGATCCTGATTCAGTGCAATCCCGAGTGACTCGCGGAAGAGACGATGGTGATGAATAACGGCGACCTTAATGTGCGCGTCCATCAGCTTATTCTTTTTCCTCGATTGAGTTTTCCAATCCACATCCACTGAGTTTCGGAATCAATATAAGCTGCCGAACCGTACCACTAGATCTCTTCTAGATCCACCCCCTCAAAAGGTTAGGGCCGAATTTACCCAGCGTAGGCTCCAAGATTACGTCTCAGAAACTCTACGTAACGTTGTTATACTTACGTATGGGGATTAATGATGACAATCCTGTCGTATTACCGAAGCTTCTGACAGGCAGGGCAATAGAATGAACTACGTTCGCTCTGAAGACGGCGGATGAGTCGGCCACATCGATTTGGACAGGGCTGTCCTTCTTTTCCATAGACTCGGTGATGCTGGACGTATTTCCCCAATGAGCCATCTGGGGCAAAGAAGTCCTTGACGCTTGACCCCCCATGCCTAATCGCTTCTTGCAAGATTTCTTTCATCACGTAGTAGAGCCGTTCCATCTTTGCGCTGGAGAGACGGTTCGCCACAGCATTCGGATGCAGACCTGCCTGGAAGAGGATTTCGTTCGCGTAGATATTGCCGATCCCCGCGATAACCTGCTGGTGCATCAGAAGAGGTTTGAGTCTCCCCCTGCGGGCCTTCATCGTTTGCGCGAACTCCGGAAGTTTGACTAATAGCGGATCGCAACCAAATCTTCGTTCGACATATGTATCCAGTCCCTTTTGATCAAGCAGAGATATCCTGCCGAATCGTCGGGGATTCCAATACCGCACTTCAGTCTCGTTGCCGCCGGCAAATTTCATTCGCACATGGACATGTTGCGGATGCTTGACCTCTGACGAGGGAAATAGTAGCAGTCCCGTCATCCCCAATTCGGCGACGAGAAACCGAACCTGGTTCTCCTTCTCGAATCCCATTGCGACGCTTTTTCCATACCGATCAATGGACCGTAGGAGCGCATGAGGATACCAGGTTCGCGCAGAGTAGCCCTCACGGATGATGTCGGCACGGCCTACCCAGATGTCGGTTATGGTCGCACCCAGCAGTTTGCCCCGCAGTTGTCGGGCCACGACTTCGGCTTCCGGGAGTTCAGGCATGATCAATCGGTGAAGGGTGAGGAGTGAACAGTGAGGGGTGGGACATGATTACAATTACTGCTTGGTTTGGCGGAGGCGTTGGACGGCATTGATGGTGTCTTCCAGATTCGGCAAGGGCATGGCTCCAGGACGTCGGGTC
>JAOUPN010000533.1 GCA_029879905.1 Nitrospira sp.
GGGGCGCTCGTGATGGCGGCCGCATTGGCGGCCACACGATATCGTCGTCTGTACGAATCGGTTATTTTTAAAGCGCTGGGTGCGACACGATCGGTACTGACGCGCATATTTGCCTTTGAGTACGCGATCTTGGGTATCATCGGCGGTTTCTGGGGCTTGACGCTCGCCAGTGCCTTATCCTGGGGGATTTTAGCCACCATATTCGATCTTTCGTGGAGTCTTGAGCCAACCATCCTGGCCGGAGGATATGTCGCCACAATTTCCCTTACGATGGCTGTCGGGTTTCTTAGTACCTACCGCCTTCTTGGACAACCTCCCTTGTCTGTCCTGAGACAGGAATAGCGCCTTCTTCTCTTAATCTCCACGACAGTAAAGCTGGAATTGCTTCAGCCTCTTTCAGTGGAGCCCCACGGCCTGCCAGCCGTGGCCCCTTTTTAGTCTTCGGCGACACCTCGCCGAGCCTACTCCGCCGAAGTAGCTGACAGGCTACGAAGGCTGGAAGCATGTCCTCCTTCGCCAAGGCTTCGGAGGACACCCACTGCGAATTCCTCCACGGCCTTCTAGCCGTGGCTTCCTGCGAAGGAGGGTAAAGGAGGGCGGACTTGTCGAGGCCCTCTGCTGCACTTCAAACGAGCAAGGAAACTTTTGGTCTTCCGACTCCATCAGGGCAAGGCGGAGTAGGACTGAACAGGTACCGCCAAAGACATACACGTGGCGCTGCCTGATGAGCTGGATGGATTTCTGGAGAGCATGCCCTATGTAAGGCGTTGATAATACATAATAATGCGATTCGCACTCTCTTTGTTTCTTGTGGTAGGCTTACTCTTTACCAAGCGCGGAAAGAGGAGGACAATGGCCGGAATCGCGAAAGAAAAGAGGCTACAACTCAGAATCCCTCACAGTGTGGTGCTTCCTTTCGGCTATCATATAACCGTGATACAGCTCTCGGACTCTGAAATGGACAAACGGGATGAAAATGCGGACGGAATTTGGGACGACGAAACCAAGACCATTTATATTCGCAAGCGACTTCCTGTGACCCGCCGTCGCTACATCCTTGCGCATGAACTCGGACATGCTTGGCTGGATTGGCAACATCGATACATGGATGATGGAAAAGCCAGGATCTAGTTCAGCCGGTTACCCTAACGAGAGAATATGTGCCCACTCTTGTGGAGTAACAGGTTGAACCGAAAGACGAGATCCCTTTTGCAAAAGGACCATCCCCTTCAGTTTGTGTTCTTTCTTCAGATGATCCAACGTCAGCGGGTGTGACAATTTCCGTACGAGTTTAATGTCCACCATATCCCACCTGGGTCGAGACGGTTCGCTGTCCGGATCATAGTGGGAGTCTTTTTTGTCGAATTGTGTGGGGTCGGGATATGCGGTCTTCACCACTTTGGCAATTCCTACGATCGCTGGAGGATTCGCGTTGCTGTGATAAAACAGGACGTGATCTCCGATAGCCATGTCCCGCATGAAATTGCGCGCCTGATAATTCCTCACCCCGTCCCAATAGGTCATCTGACGAGGTGCAGCTCGTAAATCGTCAATGGAAAACGATGAAGGCTCAGACTTCATCAGCCAATATTTTGTCTCCTTCGGCATATCGGCCCCCTACCTTTCTCCCCGCATGTATTCCCCTGATACCTTTCCCATCTCTCTTGTGATCTTTTCTTGAAGAGACCTAGCGAGTCTCTGGTCTAGCCCGTGCCGATATTAGGATCCGATCTTTTTACAATACCGCATCTCAATGAGGTCGATGAGGGCCCGATATGTGATCTCCCTGATCCTCACTTTCCCCATCGGCTGACTACTCAAGTTCGTTTCGAGCCAGACTCGATCATTGATGTACGACGCCCCCTCGTGACAAATGGCCCACATGGCATGAAGAAGATAGTCCGGCAAACCAACTTCGAGCCCCTCCGACTCGCTACGGTCATCCAGCAACGCGAGGAGGTCTGAAATTGCATCGTCGTGTCCGTATGCCGGAGGAGTGAACCCAAAACGTTCGTTGGCACTCCCTTCCTGGACGGCCTGTTCAACAAGGTCCTTCATATATTCTTTCAGAAGCCCGATGAGATGTCCGGAAAGCGTGATCGGGGATTCCATAGGCCATTATCGGATTTCTGAGACGGTGGAGCAACCCGTCTGGGGATATTGGAGGATCGGAACTCCCAGTTGACCGGTTGTCGAATCGTTCTCTATTATGGAGATCTTCTACGTTTCCGAATGAGGTATTCCGTGGCAAGTGCTCCTGGAGATCGAT
>JAOUPN010000534.1 GCA_029879905.1 Nitrospira sp.
ACAAAGCATAGCGCACAGGCTTCAGAATGTTGAGAATTGAGTGATTTCCTACCGAGCCGCTCCGGACTCAGCACATATGACTAGAAGTAACAGCAGAACATGTCTGTCTTGGCTGGGACAAAACAAGGATGTGGGAAATATGGCGGCACCCGTCTGTGGTTTGGGTGGGAGGAGCACGCACCTAACCGAGGATGATTAGGTACGGCGGAGATCTCGGGAGAACTTCAGGCTTCCCAGTACAAGCTGGGCATGCACACCATCCTCAACACTCGACCCCCTTATGAGCCATATTCCCTCGGGGCGTTAACTCCCCCCACAGTCGGTACGATAGACCTCGCCTTCCACGTAGTCAAGTTACTCCGACGTTTCCGTATCTCTCATGCACCGAAAGGCTACATTTTCATATCGGACATGTCATGATTCATATTCGACATATCCATATCTCCCCCTATGGGCTCATGTACATATTCACCGGGAAGAGGCAGAACCGTTTTGTCTTTATTGAGTGCGTCGATCTGCTGCGTCAAGACATTCGCATCATCCCACCCGTCCTTCTCCAACGACGGAATCCATCGCGCACACAAATACCCGTACCGGTCCAACAAGAACTCCATATGCGCGGGAACCGATCCTTCTCCTATGATATCGGGATTCCTGATCGTCCGACGAAACAATGAGTATGCACGGGCGACATTCTCCGCGCCTTCCGTCACCACAGAGAACGGCGCATCCTTCGTGACGGCATCTAAATCTTGCGGGTTGAGGGGATTCTTTGGAACCAAGAGGATTTCTGTTTCTCGGCTCTTCAGGTCCGCAGCCAGTCCCTTCAGCTGATCGATTCGCTCGCGAGACTCGGGCCAAGAAAAAATGACCAGCAGCACGTTCTTCTCTTCCCGGAAGTACTTCAATTGGCTGTTGGTCCCATCGTGAGCCACATAGGAAAAATTCGGGGGAGCCAGGTACATTGGATCCGGGAACACGCGGGGATTGACAATACGCGCCTGATACCCCCGCGAGATCGCATGAATAAGGTTGACGATGCTCCACCGCTCTTCGTCCGAAAACTTCTCGCCCCAAGCAGGCATCGCCGTCCCGGGTATCCCATTGGTTACCCAGTGAAAGAAATCACCCGGGGTATGCATGTTCGCGTGCGGCTCCATCAGCAGGTTCACCGGCTTTGTCGGCAATGTCTTGGCGAGCACCCCGTCACCTTTGGCTTGCGGACCATGACAGGGCACACAGTTTTCCGAGAACAGCTGCATCGCATGCGCCACAGAACTGGCGTTGAATGCGACAGGAGTCGGACGATAGGTTTCCTGGAAGGCCGGAATGGTGAAGCCGGGCACTCCCACACCCAGCGCACCGACGATGAGTGCCACCGGCACGCCGACTCGTAACTTCGACTTCCATCCCAACCTCTGACCGAGCATGATGGCCCCTGCTGCAAGAATCACGAGGGCTACCGCCACCCACACACGAATGATCGTGTCCTGCATGCTCATGCCCCAGGTGTTGTCGATCGAAAACCGGAATGAATACGGCCAGTCGTTGATGACCGCATGATTAGGCGGATGCATGTGTGACAGCTTCCCTCCGGCCATCCCCAAAGCCAACGCCAACACCATTTGAATGGATACTCCGATACGAAGCATGAGCCTCGCCCCCGACGCGCCCTCTGCACGCCGCCTGAGCGCCGGCAACCAGACAAAGTGTGCCAACAAGCCGATCGTCAGCACGATCAAGACCAACATGAACTTTGTAATCAGCACCCGACCCGATTCGGTCACGAACACCGCGGCATACATCGGATGCACCATGGGATGCGCAGCCATCAGCCCGACCACCAGAACCGAGACCAGCAACAACAGCTCCGTGGCCGACAACAATCCGAGCGTCCCGATACTCAACCATTGTTTTTTTGCGGACTGCCCTGTGGCCGAAAAGACCGCGACCAGAAATGCCAGCAGCCCTCCGACCCAAATGCCCGCAAGAATAAAATGGATTGTATTAAGCGGCACGCTCGTCATAATCCTTTTCCTCCAAACCTCTTCAGTCCATCGATCATTTCGCCATCAAGTCGCATACTCGGCCTCATGCTCCTTGTCTGACACCCTCACTCCGACCTGCCGGAGATCATTGTATACTTGCGCAAAGCCTGATGAAAAGCCTCTATCATCCGCCGTCACAATTTTCCGTTGCATCACAGGCTCGACATATCTGTTTACCGCGAACTGCCGCTCATCTCGCTAATTCCCCGGAGTC
>JAOUPN010000535.1 GCA_029879905.1 Nitrospira sp.
CGGCAACAGGGGTTGAGCTACAAGGCGATTGCCAACACTCTCACAATTGAAGTCCAAACCGCCAAGAACCACGCCCGCACCGTCACTCTCAAATTGCGGCTCTCTCAGCAGGCGTTGAAGTCTGCTGGTGCCGGTCTGACAGCCGGATCGCCATAGCTGATCCACCCGCCTATCAGGAAACCACGGGGGCCATGCTGTGGAGGACTGGCGGAGAGCATCTGAAGTCTTGTCGAAGGAGCAGAGGCATCGGCGAGGTGTCGCCGGAGATCTAGGGATTACGATAGGAAAGCGGTGAGGTTCTACAAAAAGGTACTAGTACCTTTTTGTTCTTGATCCTCTGGAGTCAGTTCCGTATATCACCTTCGAGCAGGTCGCAATACTGCGGAGTAAAAAGGCTCGGTACAGATTGTGAAGTCCACGGCTACGTAGAAGATGCTATCCCGTCCGCTTGTACAGGATGCCGCGAGCCAAGGGGACTGCCCCCCTTCCCCGCATCCGCCTCGGCGATCCGCCGGTCGAGACAGGCCCGTGCGTGGGGGCTGTCCCCGTCTGGAGTTCGTGAGGCCCGGCAGGCCAACAAGAAGGCGTAAGACAAGCAGGGGGAGACACGATGCGATGGCAAGATCCTGATCATGACAACCATATGTGGGCAAGTAGGAGAGACGTGCAAAACAGTAGCTCTGTCCCCTTTTATTCTTCTCACGCGGCAGGAGAAGGGGAAAGCATGAGGGCGGTGAGGGTAAGCGAAAGGATACCGGGATGAGAACGCGACGAACAGAGTCTGGCTTGGTGTTGGGGCTGCTATGGGTATTGATCGCGGGTGTGGCAATAGTGGAGTTGTCAGAAGCTTCACAAGAGGGTGTCAGATCGTATTCAAGGGCCAAGTTTCAAATGTTAGAAGGGCGTGGGGTGGAGGTGTGCGAGGCTTGTTTTAAGGCATTTGAGACAATTGCCGCAGGGCCAGAAGGGCTCGGCCTTAGCGGGTGCGAGCGGAATTATGATCTTGACATGGGATTATCTGCAGCAGACTGGACCGAGCTCGATCCGTTAGAACATCTCGCTATTCTAAAAAAGGTGATGTTGTTTCTCATGCCGCTTGATCCTAAGGCACACATTGGGCATGGACGATCCTCAGTGTACGAAGGCACGATCTATGAAACTGAGGAGACATTTCGGCAAAAGATCGAGACGTGGTTGAAATATGAGCGGCTTGCGATCTCGCTTGCGATGATTGATATCGACAACGATGGCCGTGCTGAGCCGGTGTTTAAATACCGCCACGGTGCCGATAGTGCCTGCGCCAATCCGCCAAATGGAGCCGACGAGAGGGTGCTGGTCGTGCTTACACCAAATAAAAAATCCATCGACCGAACGAAAACAGACCTTGTCATGCAGCATGACGGAAAAAGACCTGGCCATCCAGCCGGGAACATTGGTGGCCAAATCTATGATGCGTTTTCTATGAAGGGGGGTACGTACTTTGATCGATGGGGGGATCTCTGGGAAAACAACCTATTGAAATCAGACACTATTGTTATCTATCGCGCAGAAGGCAATAAGGTCCGCAGGATGTGCAAGTTCTGGTATGACCGGTTCTTTGGATTCACGCCACTGGAAGAGAAAGTGGGAGGCCAGCCATGATCGCGACCCATTCGACAACCAACTATCGGAATGATCTCTATGCATTCTTAAGTTCGGACCGGATTGAGGGCTTCCGGCAAGATCCCTACTTCGATTCAGTTGGGCTTGCAACCATTGGGGTGGGATTCAATATCGAGGGAGACCGTAACGTTCTCCGATATGTCCTAAACCAGTTGGGGGTCTTTGATGGAAAATCAGATCAAGCAATTAATGACGCGGTGGAGGATTTTCGGCTAACGATTATAGGAGTGTCCGACGGGGATGAAGTCCAACTCGTCAATGTTCTTAATAACAAGTTAAGAGAGATACAGTACCTTGGCCCGCAGTCTTCCACCCTTTTCATGCTGTTGAAGAAAAAGGGGACAGGCTACTTTTACGGGGAGGTGCGGGGCCGCCCGCGTGGACGGAGCGTGTGAAGAAAAAGGGGACAGGCTACTTTTACGGGGAGGTGCGGGGCCGCCCGCGTGGACGGAGCGTGGACTCCAAGCCCAAGGTGCGGGCAATTCGCTTCTGCCAGGTCGGGGTGCCGAAGGGTTGCTGCCGATTGACGCAGGTGCGGAGAGCCATGAGCTCATGATCAAAGAGGGGCTGATCGATCCAGTACCCCCACTTGCGT
>JAOUPN010000536.1 GCA_029879905.1 Nitrospira sp.
ACCCCGGCGGCAATTGGATCGAAGCAAATGCCGACTCGAGATCGCCGGCGATTTCGCCTAGTGAACGGGTCGTCGGATTGCCGGTGATATGTATGATGCGCTGAAAATATTTACGCTCGATCTTTAACGGGCCTGCGTTCAGGGAGAGTGAGGCGATGTTCTTTAAGAGTACCGGCTGCTCGGTTTTGGTCGTCAGGAGGATATTTTCCAAATCAGTGAGACTCTTTCGGTGCTCGTCTCCCAGCCAGACGCTGATGTAGTATTCGTTTCCGCTTTGCGGATCCGTATAGATGATCGGATCGGTTTGCCCGTTGCCGTTGAGAGAGAACAAGACCGTGTTGGCTACATCGGTTTCGGAGAGACCGAGGAGCGCCGCCTTTTCCCGATCCACCGTGATGTTGACTTCCGGATAGTTTTCCTCCCTGCTTGACTCGACATCCGCCAGCCCGGGTGTCTGCTCCATAATATCCTTCACGCGATTGATGACCTCACGTGCCTTGTCGAAGTCGTACCCATAGATCTCCACATCAACGGCTTTTTGTGTGCCGAAACTGGTAATGCGCTTTACCAGGCCGCCCGGATCAAAATACAAGGCCACGCCCGGGAAGAGCTTGAGGATTTTCGGCCGGATATCATTCATGATTTCTACTTGGTCCCGGCTCCGCATGTCCGGCGGGGTCAAGTGGACCTGGATCGAGGAGGCATGGGGGCCGGTGTTGGGATTGAAGATGGACGAACGGCCTTGCGTCAACACGCCCGTGCTGGACACGATCGTTTCCAGTTCGTGTGGGGGAATATTCTCACGGAGCACGCGTTCGATCTCAATGACCTGCTGTTCCGTTTGTTCCACACGTTGGCCGACCGGGGCTCGCAAGGAGATGTGGAATTGACTTTCATCGGAAACCGGCAAGAATTCCTTTCCGATCAAGGGCACAAGCGTGAGTGAGCCAGCGAAGATCAATAGTACTCCGGCGATGAAAGTTCGGCGGTGCTGTAAGACCCACCGCAAGGATTCTTCGTAGCCCCTTGCGAGGGAATCGTATCGGTCGCGATTCCAATCCATCCATCGGAGAAGCCAGCTCGGCATCGTCCGGCGCGCGTCTTCTTCCGACTTCACGAATTTGTAACAGAGGGCCGGTGTGACGGTGCGGGAGATGAAGAACGAGGTAAAGAGGGAAATAGCGATGGTGACGGTCAAGGGAATCAGGAGCAGGCGCGCGACTCCGACGATGAAAAACATCGGAAGAAAGACCACGACGGTCGTCACCGTCGATGCGAAAATCGGCATGGCGACTTCGCGGGCGGCCTCAAGAATGGCGTCCCAGCGTCGTGGAGTGACGTTGAGATGGCGTTGGATGTTCTCCAGTTCCACGATGGAATCGTCGACGAGACGGCCGATACCGAGTGCGAGCCCTCCGAGCGTAAACACGTTCAGTGTTTGGCCGCTCAGATAGAGCACGACAAGGGTGACGAGAATAGAGAGCGGGATGGAGAGGGAAATGATCATGGTGCTGGTCAGGTTGCGAAGAAAAATCAGAATGACGGCGGCGGCCAAAAGCGAGCCATGCAGAGCTTGTTCGGCGAGGTTTTGAACCGATTGGCGAATATAGGTGGATTGGTCGAACGAAATACCGACTTTGACGTTCGGAGGAATGCCGATCATCTTCGGCAACATGGCGCGTAACGCATCGACGACTGCAACGGTGTTCGCGATCGGCTGTTTGTTGACTCGGAGAAAAACCGCTCTGGCTCCGTCGTTCCGTACGATATTGGTTTGGGTGTCGGACGAATCGGTGACGGTTCCGACATCACGGACTCGAACCGGGTTGCCCTGTTGATTCACTTTGACGATCACGTCTTGAATCGGCTCGACGGCTGTGAACTGATTGTTGGTGAAGACGTTATAGTCAAGATTGCCGGCCTTGATATTGCCGGACGGTAGGATGACGTTTGCCGCTTTGACGGCACCCACGACGTCGAGAATCGAGAGCCCGCGTGCGTTGAGCAATGCCGGATCGAGGTTCACGTTGATCTGACGGATTTTGCCCCCTTCCACGGTGGCGGAGGCGACATTGGCCACCTGCTCGATTTGGGGGGCGATGACGTTGTACGCCAGATCGTAGAGTGTCCGTTCGTCCTGATCCTCGCTCGATACGGTGACCAAGGATACCGGGATATGGGAGACGTCGAATTTCACGATAAACGGCTGCAAAATGCCCGGAGGGAGGCTGTTGAGGATTTGTGTAATGCGC
>JAOUPN010000537.1 GCA_029879905.1 Nitrospira sp.
GGGCGGGCGTTATGCGCATCGCTCTGTCAGGCGGGGCACCATGTCACCCTTCTGACAAGAAGGAGAGGCGAGACGCCGCAGCCGTCTGACTCAACCATCACCGCTGTTGAATGGGATGGGCGAACAGCTGGAGAATGGGCACAGTGTCTTGAGGGCGCAGATGTCGTGATCAATCTTGCCGGGGCATCGATCGCCGACGGACGCTGGACCGACGCCCGCAAACAATTACTCACCGACAGTCGAATTCTCCCCACTCGTCTCTTGGTAGAAGCCATCTCTCGCTGCTCATCAAAACCCCATACGCTGATCAATGCGTCCGGCATCGGCTATTACGGTTCCGGCGACGACCAGGAACGGGACGAGAATGCGCCACAGGGATCTGGGTTTCTGGCCGATCTCTGTCTGGCCTGGGAACGGGAGGCGCTCAAAGCAAACGAATTCGGCGTGCGAGTTGTCCCATTGCGAATCGGTATGGTGCTTGGGCCAAACGGTGGAGCCCTGGCAAAGATGCTGCCGCCGTTTCAGTTCTTCCTGGGCGGACCGATCATGCCGGGAACGCAGTGGGTATCATGGATCCATCGTGATGACCTGATCGGGCTGATTCAGTGGCTGCTTGTCACAAAGCAGGTCTCCGGTCCCATCAATGCCGTCGCTCCGGAGTCTGTCACCATGGCGCAATTCTGCACAGTACTCGGGCAGATTCTTCATCGGCCATCTTGGCTTCCTGTGCCGAACTTCATCCTGAACATTATGCTCGGCGAATTGGCTACCCTGATGACGACAGGCCAACGGGTTCTCCCGAAGAAAGCCTTATCCGACGGCTACGGCTTTCTCTATCCACAACTTGACTCTGCCCTGGCAAACATACTGGCAAAGCATAAAAGACTGGAATAGCAAAACTTCTTCAGAATAGGTAAGGCAAGAGAACTGCCCAGCATGTCACAACTGAAGTCAGAACCGAATTACCCGTTAACAGTTTATTACGATGGGGCCTGCCCCCTTTGCCGACGTGACATCGAGCTCATGCGCATGCTTGATCGCCATGCACGGCTTCATCTTGTGGATTTTTCGAATCCGGACTTTCGCGAAGCAGACTGCGGGATGTCCTGCTCCCGCTTGAGCGCCGTAATTCATGCAAAGTGGGCCGATGGCAGGATGATCGAAGGGGTGGAGGTGTTTCGTGCAATGTGGACAGCAGTAGGTCTTGGCGCCTTAGCATGGGTCAGCCGCTGGCCCCTCGTAAATGGATTGGTACATCGTGGTTACGTATGGTTCGCAAAACATCGGCTATTGTTGACAGGGCGATCCGTCGCACTACCAAAATCCAATCCACCTCAAACCGACAAGCAATAATGTATCGGTAGCTGAAGGCTAGTTTGAGCATTGACTTTCAAGATGTCCGAGGCCTTCTGGCAATCCGGCCTCAGCACGATCCGGAAAATGGTGGGGCAGTTGGAGCTGGAAGAAACTGTCAGAGGGTTATGGAACAGGACAACATACGCGCCCTTACTGTTCAAAGGTGCTACCCACAATGCCACTCTGGAGGATGATGACTGAAGTGTACCAATTCTGATTTCAGGATGATCTGGAACCGGCACAGTGATGGTCCCGTGATCGACTTGCCGTTGCATGACTATGTGACTACCACGCCGCCGCATGATCTGAAACCCATTTTGTTCAAGGATACGGCAGACGTCCCGTCCGGAGAGGATGCGGAGCTTACCCATGCGCCGCTTCAAAGCGTGTGATACAGACCTGCGTATGAAGTCGTCGCTCGACTTCGGTGGCATCGGCACACTCCAAAAACAGCTCAACGGCTTCTTTCAAGTTAGCGGTGGCTGATTCAACCGTGTCGCCCTGGCTCGCCACATCGAGTTCAGGACACAGTGAGACGTAGCCATCCCCTTCCTTTTCGACAATGGTCGTATAGCTTCTTGTTGTCATAGCCCCTCGCCCTCTTGATGGGAATACCCCATTGCACGGCGTCATTATAGTCGAACACTATCCAGATGCCTAGCTGCACGAGGATATCTGGAGACTCTGTCGATTTGAGGTCTGGCCTGAAGACATGCCTTCAGAGTGAGGAAAAGCAATGACTCGCGATGAACAATTCCTACGCCTCACGGCTTGCCCATCGCCTTGATTTCAGACTCGGTTAGATCTCGCCATTCACCAGGCTTCAAGTCATCTAGTCGAACAGGTCCAATAGCGACACGTACCAGCCGCAACGTCGGGTGCCCCACCGCTGC
>JAOUPN010000538.1 GCA_029879905.1 Nitrospira sp.
TATAACCTCTATCGGCGCTGTGAGTTGCTGCGGGCAGATCGGCATGGAACGACCAACGGGATGTCACCCGTCTCCGCAGGAAGCCACGCCTGCTTGGCCTTCGTAGCCTGTTGGCTACTTCGGCGGAGTAGGCTCGGCGAAGCAGGTGGAAGCGATGGGGCTCCATGAGGTGCGAATTCAATGAGGCAATATGGCTGAAACGCGTTCTCTTAAGTTCTATCAGGCGGATGTCTTTACCTCTCAACCGTTCGGCGGAAATCCGGTCGCGGTCTTTCCTGATGCCGGCGGGCTCACCGACGAGCATTTGCAAAAGATCGCCCGAGAGATGAACCTCTCAGAGACGGTGTTTGTGTTTCCTCCGAGTGATCCTGCGGCCGTGGTGCGGCTCAGGATTTTCACCCCGACTCAAGAAATTCCATTTGCCGGTCATCCGGTCGTCGGGGCCTTGTACGTTTTGGCCCATATCGGATCGATGGCCGCTTCGGAGCCGGTGACCCGTGTGCTCTATGAGTGCAATATCGGCGTGTTTCCGGTCGAATTGCATGTGCGGGATGGGCAGGTCACTCGGGTTGTGATGACACAACCGAAACCGCAGTTCGTGGGAGAGGTGGACAACACGGAGGATTTGTACAAGATTGCGGGTTCGCTGGGCATTTCGAAGTCGGTGATCGTTGAAGCCAAGTGGCCGCTGGCCGTGGTCTCAACCGGTTTGCCGGTTCTGATCGTGCCGGTTCGAACGTTGACGGCGGTTCGGTCTATTGAAGCGAACGACGACGCGATCATTGATCTCTGCAGTCGCTTCGGCACCAACGGCATCATGGTCTTCACGACGGTCACGGTGGAGCCGTTTGCTTCTGCTCACACGCGCATGTTTGCGCCCTCTATCGGAATTTCCGAAGATCCTGCGACCGGCAGCGCCGGCGGGGCATTGGGGGCCTATCTCGTCCATCATGGCGTGGTCGAGGTCGTGCCCACGACGGAGGTGATCATCGAGCAGGGGTATGAGATTGATCGCCCTTCCAGTATTCTGGTTCAGGTCGAGTCCGATGATGACATGATTCAATCGGTCAAAGTCGGCGGGCAATGTGTGATGGTGGCGGAGGGGGTACTTAGTTTTTAATCGAAGTGTTGAGTGTTCAATTATGAGTGTTTAGTTGTTGGACAACTCACAACTCAACACTAAAAACTCACAACTCAAAACTATTTGGTTTTTATGAAGGCAGTTGTATTTAGGGAGCATGGTGGGCCGGAGAAACTCTCGTATGAGGATATGCCGAGGCCGGTGATCGGGGCGAAAGAGGTGTTGGTCCGAGTCAAGGCCTGCGCGCTCAATCATCTCGATATCTGGATCAGACAGGGAAATCCTGCCTATCCGATGCCGTTGCCGCATATTTCCGGATCGGACATTGCCGGAACGGTTGAAGAAGTCGCTGGTGATGCGACAGGCGTCAATGTCGGCGATCGGGTGTTCGTTTCACCGGGACTCAGTTGCTGGCGTTGTGAGTTCTGTCTGGCCGGGCGGGATAATTTTTGTCGAACCTATTCCTTGATCGGCGCCATGACGCACGGTGGGTATGCTGAATACGTCACGGTGCCCTTTCGCAATGTGTTGCCGATTCCGGAGAATCTGTCGTTCGAACAGGCGGCGTCGTTTCCTCTAGTATCCGTCACCGCCTCTCATATGCTGTTTGAGCGTGCACGATTGCAGTATGGTGAGACGGTATTGGTGATGGGGGGCGGAAGCGGGGTCGGAAGTATGGCTGTTCAACTGGCCAAGTTGGCAGGGGCACGAGTCATGACCACGGTCGGCTCCGATGAGAAGATTCCCAAGGCTGTCGTCCTCGGCGCTGATGCAGTCATCAATCACGCACGTGAGAATGTCGCGGAACGGGTGAAGTTGCTGACCGAGGGGAAGGGGGTTGATGTCGTCATCGAGCATATCGGCCCTCAGGTGTGGGAGACCTGCCTGCAGTCGCTGTCGAAAGGCGGACGATTGGTGACGTGCGGGGCGACGACCGGCGCAGAGGTCAAGCTGGATCTTCGTGCTGCCTTTTCACGTCAATTGACGATCAAAGGATCCTACATGGGGACGCGTGCGGAACTGGTGAAGGCGGCAGAACTCATGGGGCAGAAACGATTGATTCCCGTGGTCGACAGGACTTTCCCCCTCAAGGAGGCGAGGGCCGCGCAGGAGCTGATGCTCAGCCGGAAGTTCTTCGGGAAAATCGTTTTGGTATGTTGATCAAA
>JAOUPN010000539.1 GCA_029879905.1 Nitrospira sp.
ACCTGCGTTATCGCATTGAATGTGCCGAAATGCCGTATGTGTAAGTGGTGGATTTCATGGGGTTGGCTATTGGACGAGAGACGATTCTGTCAACGCCGTATACACTTACGGTGAGTCTCACTGTCACCATCGTGATCAGTTGATTCCTAAAGCAGAGACGGCCAGATGGAAGGGATCTACCTATCGTATGACCTCGCGCTAGGGACCACTGTCGTTTCAAGTGTTGCCCTCGCGGGGTTGCTATGGTTCAAGGCCGGCGAACGAGCCGGTATTCGTCCCCTTGTGTGGTTTTGCCTGGGTGTAGCTGGCTGGAGCCTCGGGCATCTATTCATTCATAGAGGCAGTCCGGACCAGGGTCGTCTTGGCTCTGCGCTCGTCAATTGTGCGCCGCTGGTTGCAGCGAGTCTTACCCACTTCATATTCGCGTTTACCGGGTATCAATCATGGCTCAAGGTTCGTGTCATCTACGGAAGTGCAGGGATTGTCGCTGCCTTGGCCATATTAGGTGAGGCAGGACGTCTCGAACCGTGGTTGGATTTTGAGCGTTTCTACATTATGGATATGGCCGGTTGGGGGGTAGCGGTCGTTACAGCGGTGATTACGTTTCTGGGTGAGGGGGTATTGCTTCGGGCCGTCTACTCTGAAAGGAACCAGAATCGCTGCCGCCAGTTTTGGTCGGTCTTCATTGCAACAGGTGGAGGAATGGTTTCTGCTTCAGGTGAGGTATTTGCCTCACTTGGGTGGCCGCTATTTCCTTATCCGATGCTCCTGCTTCCGGGCTACAGCATTATGCTGGTCTATGGAATTCTCCGTTATGAATTCATGGATGTGAATGTATGGGCGCGACAATCTCTCACTGCTGCGTTGCTGGCAGGAGGAACCTTGTTCGTGGTGAGTCTCACAATTGTCGCCGCCGCCACATTGGGTGCGACTCCATTTGCGGAGATGCCTCTTTGGCATACGTGGATGTTTGCGCTTCTTGTCTTAGGATTTGCTGCTCTGATGAGAAGACCGGCATCAATGCTTGCTACCCGCATTGTCTATCCCGGAAGCAGAATAGAAGCCGATAAGATGACTTGCTGGCGTCAAGAGTTAGAGCAGGCGAACAGTTGGGAAGAACTCCGCCTCGTTGCAGAAGCACTGCTTAGTGAGCATATGCGGCAACCGGTCGGCGCACAGATTGTTCCCCATGCGCCGGGTACAAGCAGCACTAGACCACAAGTGATTTCTCGGCGCGACGGCAAGGGGTGGGTCGGTGACTTGCAACAGTGGGAGGCTGCCGCACCAGGAATCCGCCACGCAGCGGAAGTCTTTGCGTCTCTTTTTGCTGCGGCTGCGACGCGGCTTGATCAGGCATTAGGAATAGCTGAACGAGAGAAGTCGATACTTGTTCAGGCACACTTTGCGGAACTTGGGCGTCTTTCAGCCACGGTGGCACATGAACTCCGTAACCCCCTGAACATTATTGCAATGGCTTCTACAAATTGTGCTCCGGATGTGAGCAGGGAAATCATGGATCAGGTGCAACGTGCGGAACGATTAACAGGAGATTTACTCACCTACACCGGGGCACTCTCTCTTGAGAAGTGTCGCGTGAATCTCAAAGAGCAAATTGAATATGTCGAGAGCCATTACCGGGGTGCTCCGATGACAATCCTTGTCGATGTGCATGATGATCTTACTGTGGCAGTTGATGCGCATCGTTTTCATCAAGTGCTCTTTAACCTCTTGGATAATGCCAAAGCCGCTGTACGCGATGTCCGTGATCCACAGGTGCGGATATCCGCAATGTCTACCAGCAGAGAGGTCGTAGTCTCAGTGTGTGACAATGGTGCGGGCGTGTCGGCAGAGATGAAACCGAAACTGTTTCACCCGTTTGTGTCAGGTCGAGCGGGAGGTTATGGAATTGGACTAGCCCTTGTTCGACGGATTGTGGAAGCTCATAGAGGGTCCATTGACGTAATCGATCAACCGGGATGGTCAACTTGCTTGGAACTCAGATTTCCCCAGGAGGGCCTGGCGTGATAAGCGGAAAGCGGATTTTGATTGTGGATGACGAGCCAGCGTTTGTGCGGTTATGCACGGGATGGCTCAATAGCCTCGGTTTTCAAGTTATTCACGCCGGTGACGCGCCGCAGGCCAGGATTCAGTTCGAACAACATCCATGTGAGTTGGTACTGCTAGATTTGGCGCTTCCTCCATCGAATCAGCCCGAAGAAGGGTTGGCGCT
>JAOUPN010000129.1 GCA_029879905.1 Nitrospira sp.
CCGGCGAGCGCGGCTTTGGCATGGTCGACGGTAAAGACATACTTGATTTGATCCGCCTCGACATAATCATCGACATCGACGACACCGGTCGTGGACTCGAAGAGTGATCGAACCTCTTTGGCTACAACCAATTGCCGGTCATAGTCTGGACCATACACTTCCGCGACCAGCACCGATTGGACGGGCGGCCCTGGCGGCACCTCAACCACTTTGACATTTGCACCGTATTGTCTGGCGATCTCTTGTACGGCAGGACGAATCCGTTGCGCGATTTCATGGCTTTGAGCCTGTCGTTCACCTTTCGGAGCCAGATTGATCTGAATATCCGCTTCGTGCGGGAGCGACCGGAGAAAGTAGTGCCGCACCAAGCCGTTAAAGTTGAACGGTGAAGCTGTACCCACATAGGCTTGATAATCACGAACCTCGGGAATGGTCCGAACATAGGATGTTAAGGCCTTTGTCGTCCGAGCCGTTTCCTCTAAAGTGGTACTTTCCGGCATATCGATGACCAACTGCAGCTCACTCTTGTTGTCGAAGGGCATCATTTTCACGACAACGTGGCGCGTGTAAAACAAGAAACAGGAACCGACAAGCAGAAGGACAACGACGAACAAGAAGAGATACGTCAGGAGCGGCCGGTCCAACAGCGGCGTGAGCAATCGACGATAGAGACGCGCCGTTAAGCCGCTGTCGTCTTCGTCATGATCGACTCCTTTGACGGCCGCCCCTGGACGGTAGCACGTTCGACAGAACCACGGAATCACCACGAACGCGACGAGCAGGGAGAAAAACATGGCGATGGATGCATTGATGGGAATCGGTCTCATATACGGCCCCATCAATCCCGACACAAACGCCATCGGCAGAAGCGCGGCGATGACGGTGAAGGTTGCCAGGATCGTCGGATTTCCCACCTCATCAACGGCATGTAACGTGGCGTCGTTATGAGAGCGACGCCGCAAGATCAGATGGCGGTAGATATTCTCGACGACGACGATGGCATCATCGACCAGAATACCGATGGAGAAGATCAGCGCAAAGAGTGTCACGCGGTTGATCGTGTACCCAATCAGCATGGACGTAAACAACGTCAACGCCAATGTGAGCGGAATCGCGATGGAGACGACGAAAGCCGGACGCGGGCCCAACGCCATACCCAGGAAGACGACGACGGCAACGATGGCAATACCAAGATGCCACAAGAGTTCGTTGGCCTTTTCTTGCGCGGTCTCGCCGTAATCGCGTGTGACGGTCACCCGCACATCGGCCGGAACCGTCACCCCCTTCATCTCCTCGACTTTCCGAATGACCTGCTCCGCCACCGTCACCGCATTCACACCGCCCTGCTTGGCGATCGCCACCGTCACAGCTGGGTTCTCGCCCCCCTCACCCCTTACCCCTAACCCCTGACCGGTTCCGAACCAGACATAACTCGCCGCTTCGGCAGGCCCGTCGATGACCTCAGCCACCTGACGAAGATAGACCGGTCGTTGCGCATTCACACCGACAACCAAATTTTCCAAGTCGTCGCGCGATTGAATGAACCGGCCGGTCTCCACAAGAAAATTCTGATTGCGACTGTCGAATCGGCCTGTCGGCAGGGCTCGGTTTTCTCCATGAATGACGGCCGCAATTTGCAGCGGAGTCAATCCGTACGCTTTCAACCGTGCAGGATCGATCTGTACCTGCAACTCGCGGTCTCGACCGCCGACGATGAACCCTCCGGATGTTCCGGAAACCTTTTTTGTCTCCTCCAAGACCTGCTCGGCCAACTGATGGAGTTCGAACTCCCCGTATTGTTCGCTTGAGAGGGTGATGGTCACGATCGGCACATCATTGACATCCTTGGGTTTGACCAAGAACGGTTCGGCCCCCGGCGGCAACAAATCTTGATTCGACATCAGCTTGTCGTAGAGATCGACAAGGCTCTGCTCCATCGGCTGGCCGACATAGAAACGGACGATGATCAGTGCGCCTCCAGGGCGCGAGATCGAATACACGTACTCTACACCCTTGATTTCCGAAATTTTCCGCTCAAACGGCTTCGTCAGTTGTTCTTCGACAATTTTGGCTGACGCTCCGGGAAAAGGAAGCCAGACGTCGGCCATGGGAACGACGATCTGGGGCTCTTCTTCACGCGGAGTGACCATCACGGCGAATATGCCCAGCAGCAAGGCACCTACGATGATGAGCGGCGTGAGCTTGCTTTCAATGAAGAGGGCGGCAAGGCGGCCTGAGATCCCGTAAGGAGTAAGGGGTGAGGAGTGAGGGGTCATAACAACAATGTTGAGTTTTGAGTGTTGAGTTGTACGTTCTCAGCCGACTCAACACATACACATAAGATTACGGTTTTTGTGTTGTCGCGGATCCCGGCATCTCCACAACTGTCACGGAGGCTCCGTCTATACCATGCGAGGCATCGAGCAGTACCGACTCGCCGACATTCAGACCGGACAAGATTTCGACCTGATGGTCGATCCGCCGACCGACTTTGACCCATCGGAGACGGGCCACACGATTCTGTCCGACGGCAAACACACTCACAATTTCCCCGCGCTGAATGACGGCAGTCTCGGGGACAAGGATCGTCGTACTCATCCCCTTGTCCAATTGTAGACGCCCGAACATGCCGGTTTTTAAACCCGGCGTCGGAGGGATATCCACTCTGACCGTAAATGTGTGGGTTTGGGAATCGCCGACCGGAAGAATCTTCCCGACAACACCGTCAAGCGTCAGCCCTTCCAACGCATCAATGATCACGGGAATCTTGTCTCCAGGAGATACAGCTTTTAAATCTCGTTCCGCCACAACCGCCTCAAGGCGTAGGCGACGAGGATTTTCCATCCTCAACAGAGGTTGTCCCGGCGAAGCCAATTCTCCCGTTTCCACCAGTTTTTCTGTAATCACGCCATCGAATGGTGCCTTGACCACGGTATAACTGAGTTGGGCCAACACCGCCTTGTGGCTGGCTTCCGCCACCTTGAAGGCACGGGTTGCATTTTCCATTTCCTGTTTCGACACCGCATCACGGTCGTACAGCTGACTCATCCGTGCAAGGTGAGCCTTCGTGTTTTCCACATCCGCCGCCGCCCGCGCCAAGTCGGCCTCGACATCGCGGTTATCTAACCGCACGAGCGTTTGCCCCTTGGTCACCGTGATGCCTTCTCGAACCATCAATCTATCGATACTCCCCTGAATTCGGCTGGAAAGCACGGCCTGAAAAGTTGCCGTGACCTGCCCGGTCACCTCAATACGGATCGGTACCGACGTATGAGTGACCTCAAGAATCTCCGCTTGAATACTGACCGGGTGAGCAGAGGACGGCTCCGGCCTCTCAGTGCCTTCCTTGGAATCACACCCGACCAACAGCAGGATGGCAAAGAATACCTGTGCCAATGGTTTTGTCATCATGGTACCAGCGATGTTCGCCAAGTCTTTTCCGAAGATCAACGTCGGTTCCACCTTGTTTCCCGGAAGCTCGCAGAAGGTATCACGCCAAAGCTCAACCCTTGATGCATTCATCCTCCCCTTGCCTCTTGGGCATGCTCCTCACAACTCCGGCTGGATTGGAACGTCGTACGAGATTCCTCTTCCCATCGTCCGCGCTTAGCCCCCAATTGTCGCAGCAAACACTCGGCGGTCGCGAGTAGTTCCTCAAGACGACGATCCGGTTTCGCCCCGTAGTGTTCCCTGTCGAAAATGGGAATCTGCAAACATACCTCGGCTCGATACTGCCGCTCAGGAGCATAGACAACACGGTGCGTCGGGGGTTCAGGGTACTGGCAAGGCTTCAAGAATTCCAATGATTGAAAGAACACTCGGCAGAGACCACGGAGATTGCCGATCAGCTCATGCAGTTCCGGATCCTCCCCTGCCGGCAAATGCCTGGGATCTTGGAACGCAGCATACAAATTGAGCTGAAAACCGATTTGGATGACGCAGCCGGACCCGTCTTTCACATAAAACGGATCGTGGTCGAAACAGACCTTCTTGGCGATAATCATATCCCGTAAGGTCTGCTCGTCGGCAAACGCTCCCTCGACAGCAAACGGAATTGTCATAGCCGACTCCCCATGATCAGAGGTCTACCCCTCTGATATGATCTCCCCTCGATGTCCCGTCACCCCTGCACACCTAGTTTTCTCAAGAGCGCCATCATCGGGCACCAACCGGTAAAAGCGGATTGGATCAGGTTCACTGCCACAAAAGCAGCAACATAGTTCCAGTACGGATGGACCGTTGCACCAAGGACGACCGCACCAAGGACGACTACGCCGGCAATCAACCGTAACATCTCATTGAGGTTCATGATGTCCCTCCCATTTTTCAGTCTGCACATGTGAGGCATCGCTCAGCCAAAGGATTCGCCACTGGGAGCACATGGATGTCATCGGCAGGTTCGAGTTTGTAACGGCCATGACATACCTATTATCAATACGTTCCATATCGGCCGCAGCCTTGTGTACTGAAGCAGACCCTATTGGTTTGGTCATCTGGGCAGTCCTGGGCACACAGACTGGGACTCAAGTCTGCTCCACAGGCAGGAAGACCTCACATACCCTTACCGCATATCTTTACCTGCCATTCTCGTTGTCCACCCACCTATCTTCCGGGATGGTCATGAGATTTATGACTCGTATGAGTCACTATTTCAGCAGGGGATTCATGCTACGCAAGAATGTTCTTCGCGGTTGGATTGCGTTCGTCGTGACAACATTACCCTCCGCCCAAACGGTACATGTCGTGACACACCGTGCAACGAGCCGTCATACTCGATAATCGTTGCAGGATTTGCTGGGATGTCTCCCCTTGCATGACGGCATCCGCAAGCGCATCCATATCTCGATGGATCGACATTCCCAGTTGCTTGAAGGGCAATGGCAATTTCATCATCACGGTCGGTTCGACATCCGCCGCCATGTTCATACCAACTGATCTGGCCGCTGTCTCTACTGCCTTCCGATCAGGCGTCGGTTCTCCAAGTCCCCGAACAATTCCATCCACAGCCTTCAAGAGCTGCCGCATTTCTTCGAGTATGAGATCTCGCTCTTCCGGCGCCAAAAGTATTTCTGTACGGCCGTCAGACCCCTCCGTCGTCCAACCCTTGACGAAGAACCATCCGCCGATAGCCAGCGTCATCACCCATAGAGTAATGGCAGCAACACCTACATATCGTTTCAATATCTTCCTTTACGAAAACGAACTCAACAGGATCAGCCGGTTCACCGGTGTCTGACGTCCAAAGACGGCAGAACGTAGGACCGATAAATCCTACAGGGCAACGCGCTATTCTGACAGGATATTCACACAATTGGAAGGAATACGTACGGCAAACTCCCACAGTATCCTGATCAGGACTTCGCAGAACAGTCGGCAATGACCTGAACGGAGAGAGACAATCCGGGAGTTTGTGCGTCTCAAGTCGGGCTAGGATCGCGCCAGGATGACAGCCGTAAGGACGATGATGAGGGCAACGATAAGCGAGAAGCGAGGTAATAATCGCGCGGTATGCATCACGACCTGGTCCCAACCTGTCCTCGACGATGCCGGAATGGTCGCAACGTGACTGACTCTCGGACCGAGCAGCAGGTCGTGTAAGAGGGTCAAGACGAGAAGCAGCACAACGAGTCCAAGTTTCAAACTCACGATAAAGGGCCAGGACTCCGGATGTGTCAACCCCATGCCGCGATGCGCGAGAAGCATAGGGCCGGAGGTCAATAACAGTCCCATGGCGACCCAGGCGACAATGCGAAAGCGGCGGGCCGCCAGCCGAAAGAGTGCCATAAACTCCGGCGCGGCCTTCCGGCTCTTTACGATCGGCGCGAGAACCAAAGAGAGAAACAACATCCCCCCTACCCAGCTCATCGCGGCAAAGACATGGAGGGCAACAAGCACCACGTACATAAGAACACCATCTTCATTGAGTCGGCGCCCATTTTCAGCTATGGGATTGTCCCTTGGGGGCTGCGGACACCAGGGACCGACGATGCATTCGGAGATTGCCTGAGATACCAGCCTTTACCCTCCTCCCAACACCACATGAAACGTCAGATCAGCGTCGATTCGCCGAACTTTCACGGACACCCTTTGACCGGGGCTCGTCCGCTCAACGAGAAAGTTCTTCAACTGAGCACCATCGAGAATCTCCATCCCCTCGATGGCCAGGAGGATATCGTGCTTTTCAATCCCTGCGGATTTTGACGGCTCCAGCACCTCTTTGACCGCGACCCTCAATTTGGTCCCGTCCCGCACGGTGGTCAACTGGAGTCCCAGCCTGGAAAACACCAGCGGTTGTCCGGCAATGGCCGCCGTGACAATCCGTTCGGCTAGAATTCCAGGGATGGCAAATGTCAATCGGCTACAGTGGGTCTGTGTCTCTTCTTTCTCAACCTGAATAATGGCATGAACGATCCCGATTACTTCCCCCTTCGCATTGAAGAGACCACCGCCTGAATTCCCGCTGCAAGACGAAATATCCGCCTGAAGCAGTCGTGTATCGACGGTCTGCAGAAAGACATTGGTATTTCCGACTCGCCCGAATGCCATGGTCGGCCCCCAACCGAGCGGATACCCCACGGTAAAGACCTCCGTGCCGGCATACGCCTCGCCGGTGGCGAACGTGGTTTCGGCCTGCAGTTTGGACCGGTGCGGTTCCGACACACGATAGATCACGACATCCATAAAGGCGCTGTCTCCCACCAGATCAGCCGGCAATTCATGGAGGTCGGTGGTCAAAATGCGAACGTGTTGGGGGATAACCGGTCCGGTTGCCAGCTGAAACTGTTCTGCGGCATGTCTTGCGGTCACAATATATCCGTCGCGGAGATGGAATCCGGTTCCTCGAACGATGACTTTTCCCGTTTGTTCCGGCACACGTGGATCTTGCGTATCCTCTAAAATCCCGACGGTAACCTGTTTGGCCCGAAGCAACGCATCCTGACCGAGTGGAGTCTGTTCAGCCCAAGCAAGGCTATTCGTCAAGATTACACAGGCAAGGAGACCACACACCAACCACGGTGCGAAGAGAGGGCGAACCCGAGACAGGGAGACCATGGACAATCCTTTCGCGAGAGTGCATCGAATCGGGACAGTATAATCAGCCATGGAAGATTCTGAAAGTGGGAAGAACACACATTTCTGTGGAACCCCACGGCGTGCGCCTACTCCGCCGAAGTAGCTCACAGACTACGAAGGCTGGAAGCAATTCGGCTGCGAAGGTCAGGCCGCCGTGGCTTTTTGTGGTGGCGAGCGACGGGCTCGCAAGAGATCGTCTCTTTGCCAGTTACTTTGTACGTTGTATCTTTTACGGCTAGAGACAACGAAGCAGACGGGCTGTTTCACTATCCTGTGTATCTATCCGGAAGAAAGTCATCTGCACTCTATGGTACAGTTGGCCATGTCTCGACTCCTGAAGACCTTATGGATGTGTTCGGCCCTGTTGCCCCTTGCCCTTCCCGCCGAAGCATTGGAATTTACCGCCGATCAGGTGACAAAAATCGGTGGGAAATCACATAAAGCCAACATCTATTACCGCGACATGATGTGGCGCATCGAGCACCATAGTATGGGGCCCGTCAATGTGAGTATCATCCGCAAGGACAAGCAAGTCGTGTGGCTGCTCCTATCGAGGATAAAACATTTCAAGACTATTCCGTATAGTCCCGAACAAGACCTCCGAGTCCATGAACAGTTGGAGGGTGAAGTGTCTCGGGAAGAGATCGGGACGGAAGTGCGAGAGGGACACCCGACGATATTATATGAAGTCACGACGAAACTGGGAGAACAGGTCGATGTCTACTACCAATGGGTTGCGACGGACATCCATTTCCCCATGAAACTTGCCAGAAAGGACGGCAGCTGGATCACGGAATACCAGCATGTGAAGATGCGTTCGGTCCCGGATTCCCTCTTCAATTTGCCGGTGAATTTTCAGCCGCTGGAAGAATTCGACAAAGAAGAGAAACGGGACGCCCCTGCATCAGCTGAGCCTGTCATGTAACAGGCCGCACGAGTCGAGAAGGTTTCTGAATGGATTGAGGGCTCGGCCACACTCACCCGATGCCCTCCGAGGCAACACCAGCCCTCACGAGAGAACCAAGTGTCCCACCCTTATCTCACGAATTCGGAACATCAGCCGCACAACGAAAACCGGTAGACTCGTTGCGAACCGTGGGGGCGCTGTTCACACGGGTAAAGATTCTGACTGCCGGGGTCTCGTTTTGCCACCCTGCGCCTCGAATGATTTTCATGGTTCCGGAGTCGGGACCTTGCGGGTTCTTCTCTGGGCTTTTCTCGTAATACCGTGGATCATACCAATCATTCACCCACTCCCAGACATTCCCGACAATGTCATAGACGCCGAACGGGCTCTTACCGGCTTCATAACTCCCGACCGGCATCAAGGTCTTCTCACCGGTCCATCGCTGATTAAAGTTGAGATGTTTATCTGTGGGTTCGACATTGCCCCAGGGAAACCGTCTATCTGATGTCCCCTTTGCCGCCTTCTCCCATTCCGCTTCGGTCGGCAGACGCTTTCCCGCCCATTTGCAATAGGCCTCGGCATCATACCAATCCACATTAATGACAGGACGATCAGCCAACGAATCCGTGATGGCATCGCCTTGCCACAGGTTTCTTGTCGGGTTCGTGGGATTTTGCGGCACACGGTGACCCGTGGCTTTGACAAATTCAAGATAGCGGCCGTTCGTCACTTCGAATGCGTCCATGTAAAACGTATCCACAAAAACCTGATGGCGGGGATACTCGTCGCGTCCGCCGTCCCGATCACCTTCGGGCACTCCCATGGGAAACTCCCCTGACGGCACCACGACCATG
>JAOUPN010000540.1 GCA_029879905.1 Nitrospira sp.
ATCAACTGTTCGCCGGACCATCCCTATGTCACGCAACATCCGGAATGGTTCGCCCATCGGCCGGACGGCACCATCAAATATGCGGAGAATCCCCCGAAAAAATATCAAGACATCTACAATGTCGATTTTTACTGTCGAGACCGGCAGGGCCTTTGGAATGAGATGCGGCGGGTCCTGTTGTTTTGGGCGGATCATGGAGTGAAGATCTTTCGTGTCGACAATCCACATACGAAGCCCGTGGCGTTTTGGCAATGGGTGATCAAGGAAGTTCAAGACCGGTACCCGGATGCTATCTTCCTCTCGGAAGCCTTTACGAGACCAAAGATGATGAAGGTCTTGGCGAAGGCGGGGTTCACTCAATCCTACACCTACTTTACGTGGCGCAATTTCAAACAGGAATTGACGGACTACATGAAGGAGTTGGCGCAGAGTGAGATGAAGGAATACTTCCGCCCGAATTTCTTCACCAACACGCCGGATATTCTTCCTGAGATTTTGCAGCATGGCGGACGCCCCGCCTTTATGTTTCGATTGGTCCTGGCCGCAACATTGTCCCCCTCCTACGGCATCTATAGCGGATATGAGCTCTGCGAAAACCGCGCCTTGCCGGGGAAGGAAGAATATCTTGATTCGGAGAAATACGAATGCACGGTCTGGGATTGGGATCGCCCCGGCAACATTACTGAGTATGTCACGGCACTCAATCGAATCAGGCGCGAGAATCCTGCGTTGCATGAACTGGACACGATCGAGTTTTACGATGCCGACAACGAGCATGTGCTTTTTTACGGGAAGCGGACTGCCGACGGCCGCAACACAGTGCTTGTGGCGGTGAATCTCAATCCGTTCCAAGTTCAAGAGGCACATCTCCGTATCCCTATTGCGCCGTTGGGAATCAGTCCCGACGAAATGTATCAGTTGCATAACTTGCTGACGGACCATCGGGACCTTGTGAAAGGTGACGCCTATTTCCTTCGATTGGATCCTCAACAGAGCCCGGCGGCGATCTATGCCGTGCGGCGTTGGACGCATCGAGAGCAGGATTTCGACTATTTCTCGTAATGTACTGAGGCGGAGCGAGTGACACAGGTTATGCAACAGATCTGGGTCGAGCGGGTTCGTGCGTCCCTTGAAGGAGAAGGGCGACGTCCCCTGATTGAGTTTCTCCAGCATCAACGTTGGTTCGGTGGAAAGGGACGATCGGTGGTCGATGTTCGTCTCTCGGATGCCATCATGCTGTCCGTTGATCCGAAACCCTGGTTGTTGGCGGTCATCGCCGTTGAATATCGAGGCGGGGATCAAGAATGGTATGCGGCGCCGCTCTCGATCACAGTTGAGACAGGGCCTGTCGGCGGGACGGCTATCGTCGAGTTGCGTGATGTGCCCGGTGGGTATTGGGTACATGATGCGACGAAAGAAGGCAAACTGTGGAACATCTGCGTAGATGCCGTGGCCGGGAATCGGACATTTCTCGGGGAATCAGGTTGCATGACGGGGAGGACGACACCCGGGAGGCAGGAAGCGTTCGTCGGCCCCTGGAACCACGCAACCGTTCTCTCCGTCGAACAGAGTAACACGTCCGTGATATTCGACCGGCGGGTGATCATGAAGCTGATCCGCAAGATAGAGGTCGGTCTCAATCCGGAAGGTGAAATTCTTGAATTCCTCACGACGGAGACCTCTTGCTCGGATGTTCCATCGTTGTTGGGAATGATGACATACGACTCCGGTCTCGGCGAGGAACGCCACCCACGTACGCTTGCGTTGGTCGAGCAATTTATTCCGAACAGGGGGGATGGCTGGAGCTATGTCTTGGATTCTCTCGCTGAATTGATGGAATGCACGAGTGCATTGACGTTCGATCACGAGGAAGATCTGACGAAGACCGTGCATGACATGGCGGGGATACTCCTCAGCGACATCGGGCGCCTCG
The DNA here is from genome assembly GCA_029879905.1 of Nitrospira sp. GTDB lineage: Bacteria > Nitrospirota > Nitrospiria > Nitrospirales > Nitrospiraceae > Nitrospira_D. The sequence goes on from JAOUPN010000540.1 coordinate 1,934, forward strand.
GGGAGGTAACCGGCAACCTGCATCGTGCATTGGCGACACCGACGGAGACGGACGCGTTTCGTGCGGAACAGATTACCAGTCAAGATTGTGAAGATTGGCGGGTGGGGATGGTGGCACAACTGGATTCGGTCTGCCGGCATCTTCGGACATTGCCGACGGATCAACAGTCCGCCCTTGGTCTTGCTGAACATGAAGCGAAAGGGATGGAATCGATCTGTTGGAAGCGGTTCAATGATGTACGGCTCTTGGCGAGGCAGGGCACGGTCAAGATCCGTCATCA
>JAOUPN010000130.1 GCA_029879905.1 Nitrospira sp.
GCCTGCGTCAGGACGGCTCCACCTTCCCGCTCGACCTGGCTGTGAGCGAACTGCGGCTCGGCGATCGGCGCCTCTTCACCGGCATCGTCCGCGATATTACCGAGCGCAAAGAGGCGGAGTTTCAGTTGCAACAGGCGGCGGAGATCATGGAAAGCCGAGCCGTGGAGATCACGCAAGCGCACGAGCGCGCGCTGGCGGCGACGCAGGCCAAGAGCGACTTTCTAACCTCGATGAGCCATGAAATCCGCACCCCCATGAACGCCATCGTCGGCATGGCGGATCTGCTGCAGGAGACCCTGCTGTCGACCGAACAGCGGGAGTATGTCGGACGGCTCGGTCGCGCAGCCACAAGCCTGCTGGATTTGATCAACGACATTCTCGACCTCTCCAAGATCGAAGCCGGGCATCTGGACCTGGAGGCCGTGCCCTTCGACCTCCACGAACTGATCGACAAAACCGCCGAACTGATGGCAGTGCGCGCGCACGCCAAGCAGCTGGAACTCATCGCCTTCGTCCACCCGAATGTCCCGACTTTCGTGACGGGCGACCCCACGCGCCTGCGGCAAATCTTCATCAATCTCGTCGGCAACGCGATCAAGTTTACGGAAAAAGGGGAAGTGGTGATCCGCGTGGAACCCGACCCGGCGGATCCTGCCGTCCTGCAGTGTGCCGTGTCCGATACGGGCATCGGAATTCCGGAGGCGAAACTCGCCACGGTCTTCGACAGTTTTACCCAAGTCGACTCCTCCACCACCCGCAAATACGGCGGCACCGGCCTGGGGCTGAGCATTTCCAAACGCTTGGTGGAATTGATGCAGGGCCACATTCAAGTCGACAGTCTGCCGGGGTTGGGCAGCACCTTTTCGTTTTCCGCCCGATGTCCGGCGGCCCCTCCACCGAACCCCGCCCCGCCGCCGACCCCGCTCCCCGACCTGCGCGGACGCCGGATTCTCATCGTGGACGATACCGACACTAACCGGCTGGTCGTCCAAACCCATCTGGCCCCGCTGGGCGCCGTCCTGATCGAAGCCGCCGACGGGCTTGAGGCCTTGCAGCAGCTCGACGACGCCCAGCGCCTCGGCACCCCGATCGACCTGGTGATTTTGGACTACCACATGCCGAAACTGGATGGGATGGATCTCGCCCAAGCCATTCGCAAACAGCCCGCCTATGCTACCCTGCCGCTGCTGATGCAGGCGTCGGATTTGCGCAAGGAATCCGTCGAGCGGGCGCATGAACTGGGGATCACGAGCTATGCCTACAAGCCCATCAGCCGCAGACGCCTGCTGGAGTCTCTGGCCGTCGCCCTGAGCCCGACCACTGCCCCGCCCGTGGAGCCCCCCTCGACTCCGTCTCCGACGGCCACCGCCCCCCTGCTGCCCTATCGGATTCTGTTAGTCGAGGATTTGGAGGATAACCGCGATCTGGTCACCCTGTTTTTGAAAGACACCCCCTGCCGCCTGGCGATGGCGGAAAACGGCTTGGTGGCCCTGGAACGCTGTCAGCGCGAGACCTATGACCTGGTGCTCATGGATATGCAAATGCCCGTCATGGACGGGCTCCAGGCGACCGCCGCCATTCGCCGGTGGGAGCATGAACAGCAGCGCCCGCCCATGGCGATCGTGGCCCTGACCGCCAATGCCTTCAAGGAAGAATTGGACAAATGCCTGACCGCCGGCTGCATCGCGCACCTCACCAAGCCGATTAAGAAGAAGACCTTGCTCGCCGCCATCACGCAATACGCCACACCGCCATCGGACCTGGCAGCATGAGCGAAGACCGGTCATTCTCCTGACTGCCGGAGACGGCACGGATGAAGAACGGAAAGGCCTGGAACTCGGCAGAGTCGGCACACCCCAAGCCGACAGGGGAAGATGCGCCGGCGCGGCTCTCACACGCGCACGGAGAAGATAAACCCCACCTGTGGCCGGCACACTAAAGATTGCTGCAGATCCGACCGATAGAGCAAACGGGACATTGGAATGCCTTGTCGCTACCGCCGCGAGCAAAACCGAACAGGCTGGAGTCACGGTTCTAACTAACTGAGGACTGCATGAGTACGACAACGCAAACAGGCAAACCCACTTTGCTGATGGCCGAAGACGAGGAAGATACGGCAAGCCTATTACGGTTTCTTTTGGAACGATCCGGATTCCAGGTACTCCATGCCCCCGATGGCCGACAAGCCCAACAGATGATCGATACCATGAAACCGCCGCGCCTGATTTTGTTGGATGTCATGTTGCCCCACCTCAGTGGGTTGCAACTCCTGACCCTCATTCGCAAAAAACCTGAATGGCAGGAAATCCCCATCATCATGCTGACCGCCGACTCCAGCGAACACGACATCCAGCTGGCTCTGTCATCGGGCGCGAACGACTACATGATCAAGCCATTCAATCCGCGGGAATTGACGGCACGGCTCAATCGCCTTCTCAAACAGGCGGCGTAGACGCATCAGATGAAAGGCTCCGCGTGTCCGCAGCGCTTCCATCCACCGTTTTGGACAACACCGGCTGGCTTGTCACGGTTGCAATTCACATTCTCATCATTATTCTCTTCACCTGGACCGTAATTATCCGAAGACTGCGTATCGTGACCGACCGGCGGCGCCAAGCCATGGTCGCGGTCTGGCGACCAATCCTGTTGGAAAGCCTGATCGAAGCCCCTGCCTCGCTTCCCGCCATCCACCCTCACGACTACATTCTATTTCTCTATCTGTGGAATCACCTGCAAGAATCCATCAAAGGTGAGTCGTCCAGCGAGCTATGCAAAATACTCTACCAAACCGGGATGGACAGGGTGGTCCATCAATATCTCGTGACAGGCACCATGCGCCAGCAACTATTGGCGCTCGTCACCATGGGGCACCTGAAAGAGACGACGGCCTGGACGCGCATACTCGAATTAGCCCATGCAGACAATGCCATTCTCTCAATTGAAGCGGCGCGAGCCCTCACCCGTATCGACGCCTCACGAGCCGTCCCGGTTTTGGTTCCTTTGATCGCGCAACGGCCGGACTGGTCACCGCTCAAAATTCTGGCGATCTTACAGGGTGCCGGGGAACATCTTGTGGCCGGCGCAATCGGGAAGGCGGCCCAACATGCGACGCCGATGATCGCTGCCAGGCTGATTCGCTTTCTGGCCTCCATCAGAAACCACCGCGCCCTGCCGTTTATCCGCCCCCTACTCGACAGACAACCGTTGGATGAGGATATCTTGGCAAGTTGCCTCTCGTTGTTCGGGCAATGCTGCGATCCACGCGATCTCCCGACCGTTCGCGGATACCTGAGTCATCCCACATGGTTTATTCGCGTACAGGCCGCAACCGCCCTGGGAAAGATGGGGATAGACGAAGACGAAGCGCTCTTGATCGAACTGCTCAGTGACACACACTGGTGGGTACGCTACCGCGCGGCGGAAGCCTTGGCGACACTCCCCTCCATGACGGACGAGAAACTCACGCTGCTCGTGCAAACCTTACCGCCGGGAGAAGGCCGGCACATCCTCACTCCCTTCGTTGCCAAACGCATCGAAGCCTCTCTCATGACAATTCCCGGCGAGACCGCCGCCTGACAGGAGAGGGCTTGATCACTTCCCGCGTGATTTCCGGATAAAGGCCAATCTCTGCGTGCCGATGAGTTCGGGGAGGATGACGGTCGTGCCACGTTGCTCGACACCATCCAGCGACGAACCTGATACCGTCCAGGTCCAACCGGACGGTACGTCGAGCGTCAAGCCACTCACCGCTTCGGGAACCGTGACGGTCACCGTCAGGCCCATCCGACCTGACACGACATCGAGTTCCACCTTATTGCGCGCTGCCCACCAGCGGCCGAATTGGCCGACCGATCCGAACCAGGCATCGGGCCGAATCCCGGCCACGAATCCTTTTTCAAACTCCAGCTTGTGACCGAGAATGTTCGGGTGGATCAAAATCACGCAGACTCCCCCATAGCGGCCGACCTGGCGCGCGACGTCAAGAGCCTGTGCTAATCGGTCTCCCAGCTTCGGCGATGCTTCGTCTTCGATCGTCACGGGGAATTCAAAGACTTCCACCTGGCTAGGGCCTGTTAACACTGTTGATGGCTTACGGTAGTGTTAACAGGCCCTAGTCATCGCACGGTCGTACATCAATTGATAGGGTAAGTGTGTGAGGGAATTATTGGCCGTCGCCGAGGAACTGTAGCGATACCCCGTTGCCTGAAGGGCCTGCGGCAGGCTGATCGGGTTCGACAGGTGGCCTGGACGAAACGATGCCACAGACTGGCCCGAAAAGTGTTCAATCAGATACTTATTGACCCGCAGCTCTCCCGGAATGCTGCCGTCGTACGCCGTCACTGGATCCTTCACGAACGGCACATACTCGGGATAACGCTCGCGGCCTGTGCCCATGGGAAACGTGCTGAAGGCTGCAGAATGGGCAATCGTGTGACTTCCCAACTCAGCTCCCAACTCGGCCAAGCGCGCCATGTGTTTCACACCCGTTTCATTGAAATAGATGCCGTCGTTGTAGTCGCGCACGTATTTGGTCTGGATAAAGTAGGTTCCCGTCAATCCCTCGCTCTGCTCGTACTCCGCATAGGCGATGGCATTTTCGAGGGACTGAGTAAAGTCGATATCATGTGTCAACAACACCGACAACGATTGCCCGAAGGGAACGGTGCCAAGCGTCACGGCCTCATTCGTAGCCGACCGGTAGAGTTGTTTGAGCAGCCGCAGCCAAACGTCCAGTGCGGGATCGAATTCATTGTTGAACTGCCGGACAAGTTCTTCACCTCGATTGTTGTACCCCTTCAGCAAGAGAAAACCGAGATCGAGTCCGATCGCAACGGCTCGCCCACGGGCGTAGGCTTTGCTCGTCACCGCTGCCGTACCGTCGTCGAATACGGCGAGCGGCGCGGCGTTACGACGATACCCGACCGTCCCTATCGTACCGGCGGCGTGAACGCGTCGTCCGAGAGACAACCGCTGTTCCCGAGGTTCGGTCAGCGAGGCAAGAAGCGGGTTTCCTTGGTTGAAAACGATCTCCGTCCGATCATAAGACTCCACCGCGCTGTCGAATCCGAACACCTCGTTCAATCCTCCGCCCAAAACCTGCACCCCGATCAACGTCCCACCGGATCGGGGGAATGCGGCAAGCGCGCGTAGCGCGTCCGGCGACAACACTTTGCCGGAAATCACAGGATAGACGAGAACGGCCTGATGCGTGATCGCCGTCTGAACATCGCGCGTGACGGTAAAGGGGATGCCGATCGATTTGAGGCCATGCACAAGACCAAGCCAGGCGGAATCCGATTCGGTCAAGAGAATCGCCAATCGGCTGGTCGTCCCGTGAGCATAAGCCGACCATGCCCCCGGCTCGGCTGCACGGACTACTGAAACATGGCTGGGCCCGGAGAGGCCGGGAAACCGGTAATACTCCTTCTCCGAGATCTCCTTCTTTGTACCCGCGGCCGGTTCCGTCTTGGCCGCGAACCAAAACACTATCGATCCCCCTAGAGCCACCGCAAGAATCCCGATCGCGACTCCGGTCACGCGCAGCTGTACCACCCGTTTCATGCACTCGGCCTTTTCACCAATGGTAGATGAGACTCACGCCGCCGCCGCGGCGTACGTATAAAATGCTCCGGTCCTCATAGAAGCCGGTCATTTCAACGGAGAAGAGCCGGCCAAGGGGCAGAACAGCGCCTCCCTGGACGGCATGGCTATGGATGCGTGTGACGTCTTGCGTTGCCACGATCCGTTCTCCGGACGTGCCGAACGAGCCGGACACGTAGAATTGAACCCTCTCAGCCGGTCGCCAGGTCAGTTGCGATGCCAGAGTGATTGCGCCGCTACTCGGCACGTAATACACCTTCTCGGTCAACCAGACATTGAACGGGAGAAACACCGTCACGGCAGGGAGGAAGAGGTCGATGTTCTCCTGCTTATAATTCAGGCGCCGGTATCCGAAAGAGACTTCCAGGGCGGCAAGCGACGAATGCAACATTCCCAACCCCTGATGCACATCACCGACGACAGAGTAATTCGGCGCGAAGTGCGGGTTGATGGTACCCTGCGCAGCCACGTATCCCCATGCCCGATCCCACAACAGACTGTAATATTCGGCCGACACCGGCGTATCGTGCTTGCCGAACCGATTGAGCGGTTCGGCGCGCAACACCAGCGTTTGGTCGCCGATGGGTTTTGCGATTTCGAACAGCAAATCCCGTTCATCGGCAATCCCCTTGGTGTACGAATAATGGCCGTAGCCGATTTTCGCGTAGTCGCGATACGGCAAACGCAAGCCGGTGAACCCCTGCCCGACGGCGGCCATCGGAGAGACGACAAGCTCTGATGTGACGGCCTGAATCCGCTGCGCAATCTCAGCATCATGAGTCTCCGCATGTATCGCTTCGTACTGAGCCAACGCCTCGGCTCGCCGCCCTTGCCAATGGGCGAGTTCCGCCACACCTCGACGGGCATCGAGATCGGTAGGATCGGCCTGCAGCACGGCATCGTAGAGGCGCTGCGCCTCTCCAAACTGCTTCTGCCAGGACCGCACGCGAGCCAACGCCACCAGCACGTCACGATCGTCGGGGTGACGAGCCAATACATCAGCGTATAACGACGCCGCCTCGTCATGATTCCCCTGCCAGGACAAGACACGCGCCAGTTTCACGAGGACTTCGTCGTTGCCCGGTTGCAGAAACAGCGCCTCACGATACCGGGCGCTGGCCGCTGGATAATCATGCTTTGATTCCAGGTGCCGCCCTTCTTCCAGCAGGCGGGCCACGTCGAGTTGAGTGCGATCCGATGCCGGCGGACTGACGACGAAGGCAGGAGGAGAAGTTCTCGCTGCAGCAAGATCAGCCTGCAACGAACGAACCCGTGCCGCCACCTTTGCATCGCCGGTAGCCGACCAGACCTGCTCATAATAGGGCAGCGCTCGTTCTGGTTGCCCCTGCCACAGCCGCACATCCGCCAAGCCGGTCAGCGCATCGATGTGCGACGGCTCGTCTCGCAGAACCAATTCATATTGTTCCGTCGCTGCGTCGAATCGTTTTTGCCAGGCCAGCGTCCGCGCGAGACCGAGCCGACTGTCATGATCAAGCGGATGCCGGCTCAACACATCGCGATACTCGGCTTCTGCCTTGTCGTAAATCCCTTGCCAGGCCAGCAACTTGGCAACCGCGGCACGCACCTCATCGCTCTCCGGTTTTACCGCTAAATAGGTACGATAGGCCGCAATCGCTTCGAGATACTGTTTGGCCGCCTCGAGTCGATGCGCTCGTTCCAGTAATTGGCGGGGAGAGCCATCTCCGGGCTTCGCTTCTGCCCAACCGGCCACGCACACCGAACCTGCCAGCAGGGCGAGGACAACCCACCACACATGCAGGCGCATCGTCTTACTCCGCAAGGGCTTGGAATCCATCAAGGTCATGTATGAGCACTCCTGCAAAACTGCGTGGCGACACCGTGTGCTGCAACGCTTGGACGGCGGCCGTCACCGCTGAACGGGATTGCCCTGCAAAAGTCAGCCGCTCAGGCCTCACTGTGAGCCGGTGGTGCACACGAAACCAATCGCGGCGATGGCCGTCGAGCGGCGGCGAAAGGGGGGCAAGATCAAGACGGTGACTGTCGTAATCGAAAGCAGCATCGGCGAGTTCAGGGCCAGAGGCTCGCGTCAGCATCACCCGCCGCTCAACCGGCAACGCTGTTGTCTCTACGGCCAACCAAACCGGCGTGCCGATCAATTCGCCGTACCGCAATGTATCGTCGGCGATGCCTTCCAACTCCTCAAGGCTCGTGCGATAACTCATGACGGCGACATCATCAGCGCGATCCATCACGGCAAACCCCAGCGGACGGCCACCGACGGTTTTGCCGGTGAGCCAAAAAGGCACCACGATCGAGAGACGTGTGCGCCCCCCGATCGTGTCCCGGAAGACATCGATCGCGTCCAGATAGCGATGCGAGCCGCTTTCATCGGAAAAAAATCCCGGCAGCAGATACGGCTCGATGTCCAACTGAATGCCGGCCAGGGCACTTGACTCAACGAGTGCCAGCACCTTCCGAATCTTTCCCGCCAACCGTTGCGGTTCGAGAATCGAATCCGGTGCGCCGTCGAGGGCCATCGCCTCGATACCGGCTTGTTTCGCCGACATAAAGAATCGTCCATAGGCGGTCCATATCGCATCATCCTCAAGCAGAGTCGGCATCTGGAGCAGCACCCTCGTACAGCCCTGACGTTTGCACGCCGCCAGCACCGCGCCAGGGTCCGCAAGGGCCTTGTGATAGTTCCACACCCAAAACCCGGTCTGTTTGGGATGCAATACCGGCGATGGCTCTTGCATCAGTTCGACTTGTTCGAGCACCACCTGTGCGGATGCGTCCTGCGTCATGACCACCAGGGCCGCTAATCGACGCAAATCCGCCCGACGCCCCAGATCCGAAAGAGCCATCGTCAGATCGAATGTCCCTGTTACCGTCGCCAACAGCAGATTGTCTTCGCGTCTGGTTGCAGCCCAATCTTCCACGGCCAAGGTGACGTGCCCGATGGCTTGTCCACGGATACGCAGCACCCGATAGGACAACGCATCCAGCAGACGACCATCCGGCTGGATCCCCAACCGCTGCCCACACCAGCCCGTTCCCCCTTCATGGAAGATTACAGTGATCGACCCAGCTTCACCCGCTCTCACCACTTCGCTTCGACAAGATCCGAAGGGCCGAGGGGAAGCCAGATCGGAACGGAGGTCAAGTACGGGAGAAAACGGTCGATAAGGAAGCGATGACGCCCCCTCGGCCCTTCGGATC
>JAOUPN010000015.1 GCA_029879905.1 Nitrospira sp.
TGCCGATCGCGTTGGAGGCATTGTGGCCCGACATGGGCTCCGATCCCTTTGCCCTCTTCGACAGGCCTCCGTTTGGCGGGTGGCCCGGTCTCGTGGCCGTCACGATCGTCGGAGCCGTGCTGTATGGCATGGCGACAGGTGTTTCTTCAAACCGTGAACCGTGAACCGTGAAATGTGACAAGCAGAATCTCCGCCGTCTTGATGTTCTGAAACGTTTGACTCGCCTCCGCGGGAAACCACGCGTCGGCGAGCTGTCGCGGAACGCTCAAAAAGGCCATGGTTGGTAAGCTGTAGCGTTCCACGTCTCACGGATGGAAACGGCCGTTGTGAATATTCTGTAGGGCTCACAGTGTCAACATATGGGATGAGATGTTCGTGGGGAATCATGTTTGAACCGAATGCTTCCGCAGCCTGCGAAGCTGCAGTCTTCATGATCATGTGTTGCCGAATGAGGTAGGAACGAATGGCGAAGCTTGCAGTCATCGATATTGGAACCAACTCCATTCATATGGTGCTGGCGGAAATCCTTCCGGATGCCGGGTACAAAGTCGTCGATCGGTTTAAAGACATGACCAGGTTGGGCGACGGGACGTTTGTCACAAAGCGGCTGTCCGATGCGGGGGTCGCACGGGCGCTGAATACCCTCAAAACATTGGTGACGCTTGCCCGCAACAAGGGCTTTGATCGTGTCGTGGCGGTAGCGACCAGCGCGGTGCGCGAGGCGCACAACGGCGGAGAGTTTGTACATGCGGTTATGGAACAGACGGGACTGGCCGTGCGGGTGATCAGCGGGATCGAGGAAGCCAGGCTGATTTTTTTGGGCGTTCAGAACAGCGTCGCGCTGAGCGATAAGCCGTCCCTTGTCGTCGATATCGGCGGCGGTTCGGTTGAATTGATGGTGGGGAATCGTGAAGCCATGCTCCACGCCGACAGTCTCAAGCTTGGGGCGATTCGGCTGGTGGATCAATTCCTGTCGAAAGCTCCATGCCCGCGTCCGATGTTGCGTGCGATGGAGCAATTCGTCACCAAACAACTTGATGAGGCTCTTGAGACCTGTAAGGTCAAGAAATTCCATGCGGTGATTGGCACGTCCGGCATGGCGGGCAATCTGGCCAATATCATCCACATGAAATCGACCGGGCGTCCTCTATCACAGGTCAACCTGGCGAAGATTGCGTGGAAAGACCTGCGTGGCCTTGAGGATGAATTGGCTCGGTCATCGTTGAAGGCCAGGCTGACGATTCCCGGCTTGGATCCCAAGCGTGTGGATACCCTGTTGCCTGCTGCGGTGGTGCTCAACCGCCTGTTGGAATTGACAGGGCATGATGAGATGACGCTGTGCGACAAAGCCATTCGAGAAGGTGTGATCTATGATTTCATGGTCCGGAACCGCGAGCGGATCAACGCCGAACGGGATATCCCGGATGTGCGTCGTCGAAATGTCATGGCACTCGCTCGTCGCTGTCAGACATCGGAAGGGCATGCGCTGCATGTCGCGGGGTTAGCGCTGCAGTTGTTCGATCAGATCAAGCGGGTGCACGGGCTTGGCGAGCAGGAACGGTGTTGGCTCGAATATGCTGCGGTGTTACACGATATCGGGTATCTCATCAATCCTCGGCAACATCACAAACATGCCTACTACGTGATTGCGAATAGCGACTTGGGAGGATTTACCGCGGATGAAATCGTCGTGATCGCCAATGTCGCGCGCTATCACCGGCGGGCGATGCCCACGCTTAAACATCAGGAGTTTGCCCAGTTGGCTCCTCGCATGAAACGCGTCGTCCGAATCCTGTCTGCCTTACTGCGAGTCGCCGATGCACTTGATCGAACGCATTTTTCAGTCGTACGAACCGTACGGGTGAAAGTCGGAAAGACTATCGCGATCAAAGCGGTGGTGACGGGCGATGCAGAAATGGAACTGTGGGCGGCGAAGAGCCGGGCCGATTTGTTGGAGCAGGTGTTCGGAAAGCCTGTACGGTTTTCACAAAGTTTGGACGAGAAGGCCGTTCAGCGCGGCCGCAGTGAGTGAAACGGAAAAGGTTAAGGTCGAGGTTAAGGTTAAGGGGGGGATTTGCATTCGCTCAACCGTAACCTGCAAGAGGCTGGTGGGTTTTTTCAACATCCTGCTAATGCCCGTAGCTGTCTCGGTTGCAGCCACCAACGGAGAATACCCCGGCCGGGCTTGGGGCCATCCGGCAGATGGATCAAGGCCGCTCCCGCTTTCTTGAACGAAAGGCCGGGAAGTGGTCGCACGCCGAGTAGGATGCCGGCCACTTCTCCGAGCAGGGGCTCATGACCTACACAGATGACTGTCGATGTAGGAGGGAGCGAGCGGAGAAATGACAAGACCTGTTTGGGCGAGGCACCGACAGCCAGTTCGTGACATCTCTCAACCTTAAGAGTTGGACAGACCTCATCGCGCACAAGCTTGGCGGTGTCATAGGCGCGGACAAACGGACTGCTGAATAAATGGGTCGGCCTGCATTTAAGCGCTGCGAGCCCGGCGGCGGCTTGACGGGCGCGTACCTTCCCTTTCTTGGTCAAGGGACGGTCTTCTTCCGCGCCGGCCCACTCCTCGGCATAGACGGCAATTCCGTGTCGCATGAGGAGACAATCCATCTGCTGCTCCTTCTTCTTCTGTCGTGTCCGGATCGGCTACACCGGATGAATCACGAGTCAGGCCTCATTCTGTTTGGGATAAAGTCGGGATCGGGCGGCGGTTCTCCCGGCCAGCAAGCCCGTGGCCCAAGCCCATTGGAAATTGAATCCTCCGATGCGTCCATCACAATCAAGAATTTCACCGACCAGATAGAGACCAGGTACAAGCTTGGATTCCATGGTCTGGTAGTTGATCTCTTCTAGGGGTACCCCGCCTGCCGTGACCTCGGCGTAGTTCCAGCCGCGATCCTGTTTGATGGGAAATAAAAACTTCGTCAGCGTGACGATGAGGCGCTCTCGGTTGTTTCGTGGAAGTTGTCCGCTTGCGGTGTGACCGTCACAATCGGCGGAGGTGAGAATCGCCTCGGCGAATCGTTCCGGCAGTCGCAGGGACAATGTTTTGACCAGTGAACGGCGGGGATGCTCCTGTGCTTGATTCATGAACCATTCCCGTACCTGTTCGGTGGTCAGGCCAGGAAGGAAGTTCCCATGGAGGTGGGCCGTCTCCCCTTGTTCCTTAGCCAGTGTCCAGAACCGGCTGGTATCCATCACCACCGGACCGCTGATACCGAAATGCGTCCAGAGCAAACTGCCCGTTCGTTGATCGATGGTCTTTCCGTTCACAACCGTTGTGAGTTCGACTTCCTGGGAGAGGCCTGAGAGCGTCTTGTGAAACATCCGATCATCGAGCACCAGTGGAACCAGCGCAGGAACTGTGGGGGTCACCTGATGCCCCAGCCGTCTAGCCAGCTCATAGCCCGACCCATCACTGCCGGATTTGGGAAGAGACCGGCCACCGGTCGCGAGAATCAGCCTGTTCGCCACCAGCGTTCCATGGGTATGGTGGATCCTGAATCTCTGGATGATCCCGCTGGTTCGCTCGACCCGGTGGACGCGATGGTTGGGGCGAATGGTCACGCCAAACCGGTGGCAACGATCAACAAGCGCGTTGAGCACGGTGCGAGATTTATCGGTGATCGGAAACAGCTTGCCGGTTTCTTCCCGTTTCAGATTGACGCCCATCGATTCAAACCATGTAATGGTGTCTTTCACGGATAGGGCAGCGAGGACGTTCTTAATGATTCGGCGATTACCGAAGAAGTCGGTGGGAGAAACCTCGTCATGGGTCACATTGCAGCGGCCACCGCCGGAGACGAGGATCTTAGTGCCGAACGTCTTGGCCCCATCCAGCAGGACGATGGTCTGTGGGTGTGAAGAGGCGGCTTCTCCCGCAAAGACCGCAGCCGCCAGCCCTGCGGCTCCGGCTCCGATCACACAGATGTCCGCTTGTGATTCTGACATGAACGAACCTTTCGATTCACATATCTATCTACGGAATAGCCCGTACGCCTTGGAGAGGGTAGCATGGCATGCGCTGTAAATTCAGATTAAAAGAAATGAGTAGGGCAGGTCGGGACTCATAATCAGTTGGTCCTGATTCAACTTGCTCTTGCCGTAAGAACGATTCTTTTTCAATCTCTTCCGCCCGGATCTGTTGAAAGCAGGATGGTCAGGTATACTGTCATTACGCGATGCCGATAAGAACTGCTCAACGGGAAGTCGTTATTCGGATAGTCTGCGATAGCGAGCGGGCCGCTGCCAATGAAGTCATTCTAACCAAGTATTTGTGTGGTTGAATCTTAAGATGGAAAGAATCTCGTCCCGTTTGACGTTTGTGTGGAAGTTTATTTTCCCCTCCGTGTGGATCGTAGGATTCGGCATCGGGGCGTTGGGGTTATGGGTAGACATGGGGCAAGGCAATGGACATCTTCCCTCAGTAGAAAAGAAAAGGGAGATTCTAGTCGCTTGGATTGGTGGTACAACGTTTCTTCTGTGGACGTGTGTTGGCCTGAAGAAAGTGCGGATGGACTCTGAGCGCCTGTATATCTCGAATTTCCGCACGGAGATTTCCGTGCCGCTTACCGACATTGAGGACATTACATATCATCGCTGGCTTAATCTGCCCGCCATCATTCATTTCCGGATTCCAACAGTGTTCGGACCTTCGATCAAGTTGTTACCTCCAGAGTTTCTTATTCCGTTTTATTGGTGGTGGGGGCCGATTCCTCCTGCCATTAAGAATCTCAAGGAGCGCGTCGGTCTCAAAGACTAAGAGAGAAAAAATGGAGACTTTGTTCTGTTCTGTCGATCAAGCCTGCGGGGATGGAGTAGCGGAGGGGGCTGTGCCAGTTCTTATCATCGTGATGCCGCTCTGACAACATTTACAGAATACCCTATGTATGGGTCTTCAAGAAGTAGAGCGCGCAGGTTCCCCCGTGCTCAATTTACTAATTCCGCCTTTACTAGCGGTTGGCCTGAATGGTTACTCGCACCGATTGCGGGCTCCAGAGTTCGCCTAAATATTTCTGTCAGATCCAGTGATTCAGCAGGGCACCGTAACACTAGGTCGTGAACGCCAGCCTTATCCCAAAGCCAACCGCCAATCCACCCTAATTCCGTTTGAACACTCAGTTGCTCGTTTGTATCACGATGCACAATGCTTCGCTGCACCTGCACTACTGTCAGCGGAAGCATGCGCATTTCCTTCTTATATTCATAAGGACCGTCAAGAGGATAGGGCTCCCCCCAAGGCTGACTATTGATTGCATCAGTAATGCTGTACTGGAACGGACGCCCCAGTTCTGTAGTCCTCGCCATCCGGTTGACGCGCAGTCCACCCTGCGTTTCACAAAGGTAGGTGTAATAGCCCAGACCAGGGAGGGCGTCCCAGAAAGGAATCAGCCCGAAGACAATAAGGAAGACCGTCGCGAACCGTCTCCACTTTGTGGAGCTGATCGTGATCAACGAACTCGCGAATCTCCAATAGACCGTCACGGATCCAGCGATAAACGCAAGAAAGTACACGCTAAAAGGGATCGTGTGAGAGGCTCTCGCGAACGGCAGGAGAAGAAACCACCCTGCAGCCCAATATGCCAGTAAATGCATCGAGCGCCATCTAACGTGCGCATGGTTCTGAGCAGGTTGATCATTGAGATCATCAGATATCAATCCAACAAACTCAAGTGTCGGTTTTCTGAAGAGCACCCACCAGCAGTAAAATGCCCACACCGTTCCGATCGGGACGACAATGGCGTCAAAGATACAGGCAAAAATTAATACGCGACGGCCCCAATTCGTCCCCTTGAGGAACGCCTTCCCGCCAATATATGAGGGGAAAGCTTGAGCAAACCATAGCACCCCAACGTACAGGGCTAATCCGCCCATGTCGTGTTTGTGTTGCAACACACTGTTCAAGCCTACACATATCGGAATGAGGCTGACAAATGTACCAAGCCCCCCAAGGAAGGCATTCACCTTTCCCACAATTTCGATGTGACGTTCTGCGCTGATAGGATGATGTGCAGTTGGCATCACAGAATGCATGGCCTACTCCTTAGGGGAGCGATGTACCAAGAAGTATAGCAGCTAAGAATACCCCTCCCCGCAGGAGTCCGTGCTAACCCAACGTCCGCGGCTCGTGAGGTTTGCGTGAGGGGTTTCAGCGGTTTACGAAAGAAGTTGCCACTGCAACGGAGATACGTCGCGAGCCCGTATGCGCCAGAGGCCGGAATCGGGTCAAGACGGTTGGTCGCCACAACATCGTGGCGTCACATCGGTGGTGATCAATCTGTTGCGAGCTTGCGCGAACGGATCTACGTCGAAATAAGGAGAGACATTCATCTTTTCTGCGGAGCAAGTCTGCGGGAGTGGAATAGCGGAGGGGCTGCAACAGATCCCTGTCTCAGGTCTGAGTGACTGGGCAGCGCTTGGGCTTGTAGGCGAACCGTAATCCACGCGGCCGACCAGGGGGGAATGCGAGAAAAAGTAGAATGTCCCCTTTCATTCTCCTCAATCTAAAAAGCTTGTGTAATTTCTTATTCTGCAAGGCATTCGCTTGGCTAAGGAATTTGGCATTTAGTAGGTCCGAATTGAGAGCCATGGTACATTCGAAGCGCCATGGACGAGAGCATTGCGCAAACCAGTACCAAGCGTGCTGAATCCCGAGAGGCAAGGGATCGCACGGTCGCGCAACACCGCGTCGATCGTATTCACGCCTTTCAAGCAGAACTTGCTCAGCTGCAAGGAGAGGGACTCCTTGCGCTGTCTGTGGAACAGCACCAGCGACTTACTGACCATCATACGCAACTCATGCGAACATTCGAGGAGCAGTTCGATGTCGACACAACGGCTGGTCAAAAACAGTTGTCTTTGGGCTTGCGTATCGTCTCGTTCTTGGGGGCCTTGGCCTTCGCCGCCAGCGTGTTATTCTTCTTCTATCGCATCTGGGGGCTGATCTCGACTCCCGTACAGCTGGTCATCCTGATTGGGGCACCGCTTGTTGCAGTCGTGGGCATGGAATGGACGAAGCGGCAAGAACAGAGTCCCTACTTCACCTCGTTGATCGGTCTTGTCGCCTTTGCGGCCTGTGTGATCAATCTGAACCTGTTCGGAAGCATCTTCAACATCACTCCGTCGCACAATGCCTTTCTCGTTTGGGGAGCCTTCGCCCTGCTGCTCGCCTATAGCTACGACCTAAAGCTCCTCTTGGTAGCAGGCATGATCTGTGTGCTGACCTATCTTTCCGCCACGATGGGCACGTGGCGTGGGCTGTATTGGCTCTCGTTCGGCGAACGGCCTGAGAATTTTATCCCCGCCGGATTCATGCTCTTCTTCATCCCTGCGGTGATCCCTCACCAACACTATCGAGACTTTCCGCGCTATTACCGGCTCTTTGGCATGTTGACCGTGCTGTTGGCCGTGTTGATCCTCTCACATTGGGGTGAAGGCAGCTATCTACGCATCGCTGCACACCATATTGAAACAGGGTACCAACTGCTTGGATTTGTCCTTGCAGGGCTCTCGATGTGGATCGGCATACGCTGGGGATGGCCTGCCTTGACGCACTTGGGCAGCACCTTTTTCGTGATTGATCTCTACACCAAGTTCTACGACTGGTGGTGGGAGTGGATGCCCAAGTATCTTTTCTTTCTGACACTCGGACTCATGGCCATTCTGCTGATGGTGATCTTTAAAAGGCTGAGAGCACAGCTCACAAAGGACGCACTCGCATGAACTGGCGAAGACTCGGCGTAAGTGTTGGTTTTCTCGTGCTCACCAATGCGGTGGTCTTGGCTGGTGTCGCCTATAATCGGTCAGGTGAACCAGATGTTGAGATCACGCTCACAGAGCGAGAAGTACCTGTATCCCTCGGCACAGGTGGTCCCAATGACGAAGACACGGGGCTTGCCCTACATCTTCGCTGGCAGAGCCCCAACATGCGCTGGCACTCTTTCCAGCATGAGTCAGGACCCGCCTGGTTTGATCAAGCCAAACTGGAGGCAGTGGGATACGATTGTTCGCTCCCGCTCTCCGACCTCGACGCAGCCCTGTATTACAATCGGCAGTTGCCAAGGGAAGTCTATGTGGTCCTGGAATACGAGGGACAGGCCTGGGCTGATTGGCTGAAGGCATGGGGAGAAGACCTTCTATCTGCGTCTGCAAAGGTCGCGGCGGGACAACTTTCACAACAGAACGTCGACAAACACCGAGAAGGGTACGAGCGTGTATCCATAACGGCAGCTCGCCTCGTGGCCATTGATGTGGGGAAGGACGCCGTGCAGCTTCGTCAACAATATCCTGAACCTCACCGCTTCATCATCACCCGCGCCCAAGTGCGGTTGGCGTTCAAGGAGGGAAAGACTGAGTCAGGCGAAGACTATCCACCGCATCTGCGCGGATCTGTGACCCATGTACTCACTGAAGAAATTCACGTGCCCTACGAATGGCATAGTGTTCTCACTCGATTCACCGAAGGACGGTCGAGCTATAAAAACTTCCAGAATTCGTTTGCTTGGCAAGGGGATCCCAAAGAACCTCGGTATGAAATAACCTTACGATATGGAAAACGGCACGAGCCCTGGATTACGGCAGTCCGACTGCTCCCAGCTGCTTCATAGAGCCACCCATTGCATGAAACAAAGGGGACATTCCTCTTTTCTGTGAAGCAAGTCTGCTGGAGTGGAGTAGCGGAGGGGGCTGTGCCAGATTCCTGTGTCAGGTCTGCGGGACTGAACGCGTTGGGCCTGGAGGCGAACTGTAATCCACGCGGCCGACCAGGGGAATGCAAGAAAAAGTAGAATGTCCCATTTTCTTCTCCCTCACAATGGCCAGTATATGACTTGCTTCATGGGTACAGGATATCCATCCACCCATTGCAAGGGGCAGGAGTCGGTGTCTCAAACATTAGACAATTCTAACTGCCTGTTAACATTGATTTAATCTGGCGATGGTAGGTTGTCTCCCGTATGACGGTGGTTTTCATGTCGCGCTACGTCACAGGAGGTTCCCATGACCTGTCAAAAATGCAAGGGCTTCATGGTTGAAGAGCGGCAGCCGGAGTTGTCGACCGATACCGTTACTCATCGCTGCATCAATTGCGGATTTATTCACGATCCGCTGATGGTGCAGAACCGTCTCAATCATCTGAAGGAAAAAGGGATGCTGCTTCACGCAGCATAGGAAGTATGGGCAGTTCAGCCCGTCTGGTTATGGTGGTAGGTTAGCGCCATAACCGGATCGGGCGGCGGTGGTCGTCGCGCGCGTGGTCAGATCGAAAACTCTGCCCACAGAAACGTATGGTCCGAAGGGTCCTTCGCTCGCCGCGGCTCGACGTCCACGTCAGCCCGTACACACTTCTCCGCCAACGGCGTCGTCGAGAGAATATGGTCGATGCGCCAGCCTCTGTTGGCGTCGAGAGAATTCGGCGCCCGGTAATCCCAAAACGTATATTGTTGCCTCGTCGGGTAGAGCTTCACAAACACATCCTGAAATCCCCACGCCACGGTCTTTTCGTAGGCCTTTCGAGCGTCCTCGTGATAACAGACATGCTTGAGGTGCTTTTCAGGGCTGTGCACGTCCATCGGCCTTGGGGCGACGTTCATATCTCCGCACCAGATCGCCGGAGCTTGCGGTGAGAGATGTTTGTTGAAATAGTTCCGCAGCCGCTCATACCAGTTCAGTTTATACGCATACTTCGGTGAATCGATTTCGAATCCCTGCGGGATATAGGTATTGACGATGGGGATGCCGTCGATGACGACTCTGATGAGGCGGGCATCCTCCGTGTCTCCTCCGTCGTCGAACCCATGAAAGACCGCCTCGGGCTTTTTGCGGCTGAGAATCGCCACACCATTATAGGATTTCATGCCGCGATAGGTGATTTCATATCCGGACGGTGCCAAGGCCGGCAGCGGGAAGTCGCTGTCCTGTACTTTGGTTTCCTGGAGACAGAGCACATCCGGTTTCTGGTGCTCGAGCCAGTTCAAGACAATGGGGAGACGTTTGCGCAGGGAATTGACGTTGAAGGTCGCAATCTTCATGGTGTGTAGATCCTTTTCGTGTGAGCCGGCGCATCCTAGCAAAAGCGTTGTGCGGCAACAACCCGGGATGTCTCATTTCGGTCGACCATTTGACTTACGAATTCTCTTCCGCCTAGACTGGCCGCCTGGAGAATGGGCGGTGAACCGTCACTATGAGAAAGGAGGAGCGCGATGAGGCGACAGAAGAAGCTCGGGACGATGGGGCACATCGGGATGCTGGGCTTGAGCGTTGCAGTGGCTCTGCCGATGCTTTCGGCCGTCGGAGCGAGCGCGGCCGATACGCCTATGAAGTTACCGCAGATCTTGGGGCTGGAAGATCCCAATACGTTTATTCCTGAAGACAATCCGCTCACGAAAGAAAAAGTCGAACTGGGGCGAACCCTCTTCTTTGATAAACGGTTGTCGAAGAACGATACGATTGCCTGTGCGAGTTGTCACAAGGCGGAGACAGGGTTTACGGACGGCATGCCGGTGTCGACGGGTATCAACGGGCTCAAGGGTGGACGGAGCGCGCCGGCCTCATTCAATCGCGTATTCAGCAAAGGACAATTCTGGGACGGCCGCGCGGCGACGCTCGAGGATCAGTCCATCGGGCCGTTTGCCAATCCCATCGAGCATGGGTTTACCACCCATGATCAATTGGTCGCCAAGATGAAAACGATCCCCGGCTATCAAAAGCTGTTCAAAGATGTGTTCGGTCGGGATATCGACATCAAGGATGTCGGGCGTGCGGTGGCCAGTTTTCAGCGAACCGTGATGTCCGGGAACAGTCCGGTGGATAAGTTCGATATCGGTGGTGATGAGAAGGCGCTGAACGATTCCGCCAAGCGCGGACTTGAGCTGTTCCGTAATAAGGCCCGCTGTACCCGATGTCATTCGGGCTTTAACTTCACGGACGAAAAGTTCCACAACCTGGGAATTGGGTGGGACACGAATACGGTTGACCTCGGCCGGTACATGGAGACGAACAACCCGGAAGATATCGGCGCGTTCAAGACTCCGACGTTGCGCGAGAT
Organism: Nitrospira sp.; assembly: GCA_029879905.1. Classification (GTDB taxonomy): domain Bacteria; phylum Nitrospirota; class Nitrospiria; order Nitrospirales; family Nitrospiraceae; genus Nitrospira_D. Next base: position 11,057 of record JAOUPN010000015.1, read on the forward strand.
CGCCCGCACTGCGCCCTATATGCATGATGGGCGGTTCAAGACACTCGAAGAAGTGGTGGATTTCTACGACAAGGGCGGTGTCAAAAACCCGCATCTGGATAACACCCTCATCCCGTTGAAGCTGACGGATCAAGAGAAGCAGGATCTGGTCTCGCTGCTCAAGTCGCTCAACGGCGAAGGATGGCAGCATGTCTCAGCGCCCAAGTCCTTTCCGAAGTAAGGGATAGGGTCGGGTTTCATTTCGCGAGTCAAGGAGAGGCTCCCTCGGACCGTTGGTCTGAGGGAGCTTTTTTATTCTGGTGAGGGGGGAGGAAGGGATTGAACGACAGGAGCCGGATTCGTTTCAGCAAGGTAACGGCGCAGAATGGCCTGCTCGATGCGGGATCGTCCGCGGTCCGGAGCCGGGAAGCGCAACACCAGCTGTATTTTTTCTGGCTCCAGCAGCTGAACGGTGATGCGCGGTTCAGGTGACGGTGCTTCGAGAAGATTGGTTTGTTCGAGCAATTTCATGTGGCGTGCCGCTTCTTCCATGAAGGGTGCGCATTCAGCCTTGGCAACGTTCAGGAGCGTGTGTTCGGCCTGTTCCCAATGTTCGTCGATCTTAATGGGAATCGTCAAGGTATAGAGGCCGTACGCTTGCGCGGGGTTTTCTTTGACCAACGCATTTGCGAGAAGCAGACTGTTGGGGAAGCTGATCACGCGTCCGGTGTACAAATGCGCGGTCGTACCTGGACCGATTTCCAGCAATCTTGTCGCAAAGATATCGTGATCCAGCACCACGCCACGGTAGCCGACAATTTGTATACGGTCGCCGACCGCATAGACCTTCCCACCGACCCGTAATGCAGCGCCGCTCCAGCACAGAATGAGTTCCTTCGTCGCCAGAACTAATGCTACCGCAAACGCGACGAGTGATACGGCAAAGGCTTGCAGTTCATGCGCCCAGATGAAAACCAGCCCGACGAGAAAGGCGAAGACGATCGAGTTTCTGGTTGTCACGACCCATCGCCGCTTGGCCTCCATCGACAACGTCGGACTTCTGGAAATCCAACGTACGACCAAGGTACGTGTAATGACGAGCGCAATGAGTAGGATCAGAGATTTGAAAAGATCCAGAAGTCCCACACTGTCGATCTGTATCAAGTTGTTTGGCATGATGTCTTATCCCGTCTACTGGAAACCTTGCCGGGAGCACCGTCCTCTTTTGCTACCCCCGCGTTTACCAATGTTGTGAGGTCTCAATTTTCTCAATGAGGCATACGCTACACCGGACGAGTCACTGCTGCAACTGTACCGAGAGACTATGTATGCCCTTGGAAGTCGGCCTTTCCCGTATCCTCCTCACCGAGCCTCCATGGACTGCCCGTCGCCGTCAGAACTCCGTAACGGTATCTCAGTAGTAACGGCAATAGGGCTCATGGGTCATGGCCGCTGGATTTGTTGCCTGTCTTTCGGTACTGTGGAGCCTCGCGGTGTGAGCCTACTCCGCCGTAGCATCTTCGGCTGCGGAGGCCGGCCAGCCATGGGGTCTTGCATGGGCGGGTGAACCCACTTCGGATGTGGGTAGGCCTGTTTTCTGATTGGGAGTCCGTGTGCGGTATGTGGGTAGATGTGAGAAAAGTCCTATCGGTCGCTTGTATAAGCGCGTTCCTTGGATCGGCACTTCTCCCCAAGGTCGTTTCTGCTTATGACAACTGGTCGACAAAACAGGAGTCTGTGCCTGTGTCTCCGGTGACAGTCGTAAAGGCAGAATCTCTTCCCGCAGTACAGAAGTTGCAGGATAAACCACCGACATCTGACGGAGAGCCAAAAACTGCCGACAAGATTAAGCCTTCAAGTCATAGCGGGTCGACTCAGAATACGCCCATACCGGCTTCCTACCCCAACGAGATAATCGGTAAAGACGGCGCTCCGATGGTGTTGGTGCCCGGCGGTGAATTTACAATGGGGAGCGACAAGGGCGATGAAGACGAGAACCCTATTCATCGCGTTCAGGTGAACGCCTTCTATATCGACAAATTTGAAGTCACCAACGGACGGTTTGCCAAATTTGTGGACGCGATTCAGAGTGAGCCGCCGTGGGGTTTTGACGATAAGAATACGCCTGTGGCGCACGTTGATCGGCCGGTGCGGTGGGTGAGTTGGATGGATGCAATGGCCTATTGCCTGTGGGTCGGGAAACGGCTCCCCACAGAGGCGGAATGGGAAAAGGCGGCGCGTGGGACCGACGGGCGGGTCTATCCCTGGGGAAATGATTCACCGACTCCGGTTCATGCCGTATATGGATTAAAGGAAGCGGGAGAGGAAGCTCTCTCTGTCATAGGAGATCGTGCCAAAGGGCAAAGCCCTTACGGTGCACATGATTTGGCCGGAAATTTGTATGAATGGGTGATGGACTGGTATGCCGAAAATTATTATGGGAATTTTGCAACGGCACCGGCAGTGAATCCACGCGGTCCGAAGGAAGGGACCGCCAAGGTGCAGCGTGGCGGGTCATATATCAATAGCCCCTACCGATTGCGATCGACCTTCCGCACAAAGGGTGATCCGACTGAAGAAGATCCGCATGTGGGGTTCCGCTGCGCGCAGGATGTTTCCCCGTGAAACGTAAAATGTGAAGCGTGAGAAGTAGGAGGGTGATGAGTTAAGCGGAATACGTGTAGGTAAGAGGTGAAACGTTTCGGAGCGGATGGCCCGCGGCAATTCTTCATGACACGTTGTACTTTTCACCGTTCACGCCTCAAGCCTATATGTGATTGAAGGTGGTGGCTTTGAGCAATCCTGGATATTCCTGTTTTATCCCGCGACTCAAGGCAGTGACAAATTTCTATCTGTTCTGAATAGTTTCCCAACATCCTGCCGGATATTGTTTGGAAAACCTCACGTGATGGGTTCGCTTTGCGTGAAGACATGCTATGTGCTGGCACATGTTATGCTTTTCACATTTCCGTGAGAAAAAAATCGGATGTGGTTGACACATTTTTCTAATGGGCGTAGGTAGACAAGTGCGGCCTCTGATTTTCTTGATGAACGAGGGATCGGGCAGACCGCGCGGCTGTCATCCAGGTCTCTCGCCTACTTCGGAAAGAGAGGAGGGTTGAGATGGAAGATTCTACGCCACCTGGTCAGTCAGGCCCGCCGATGCAGGGGCGGGTTTCTCGTCAGTCATGCTAGCCGGTTCTCCACTGGCTGTGCCGCATGGCACCATAGGCCAACCGGAAATGAGCCAAGACGCGAGCGGGGACCGCTCGGCGGCATGAAGAATCCCAGTATCTGGGAATGACGAGGTCTCCCCTGATTGGGAACTTGCCTGAACGGCATCGTACGGGTCCCATAGGCCGCGACAATCAAACAGCAACCATGGCGTCCTAAGCGCCAACCACGGGCGGCCTCCCACCGTAGCGAAGGCCGCCCGTGGTGTATCTGGGCCATGATTCATAAGCCGGATTCCGTAGTTGGCCACTGTCCCATCCGTCATTCCCGCGAAAGCGGGAATCCAGGGAGTTCGGAGTGACCCCTCTCACAAAGAGTTCTGCTGCCTCTCACTGATCTCACCATCCAACTGTAGAATCCATGCCCAGTAGTGCTCTAGTAATTGTCGGTCCGTAGTGCCTTTCTTTTGCCTGATAAATTCCCTACCATACCCTGTATGGCTGAGAAACCATTCAAGAAAGCACGGTCTCCGAAAGGGACGAAGCGCCGTCGAAAACCAACCGGCACCTCAACCGGTTTGGCTGCGACGGAGTTACAGGCTGCTGCGCCACCCGGCGAGGTCGCTGATCTTCATCGGGCGATCGAAGGTGACGGCGGAAAAGCCTTGGCGGTCTATCGCGAGCCCTATGGTGGACGCTGGCTGGTACTGGCGGCTCTGCCGATCGACTTGGTCGAGCCGACCCCCTATCAACGGAATCTCTCCGACACGCATGTGAGGAAATTGGAAACGGTGATCGGCAAGATCGGTCGGTTTCTCGATCCGCTCATTACCGTGCGCCTGACCAAGCCGGATCATGAGGCGCGATACTGGACGCCGAACGGCAACCATCGCCTGTCGGCCATGAAGACGTTGGGCGCGAAGAGCATCATTTCGATCGTCGTGCCCGAGACAGCCGCGGCCTATCAAATCCTGGCGCTCAATACGGAGAAGGCACACAATCTTCGGGAAAAGGCGCTTGAAGTCATTCGCATGTATAAGGAACTAGTGCGGCTCGGTGAAGCAACCGAAGACACCTATGCCTTGGAATTCGACGAGCCGTCGTTCATCACGCTTGGTCTTTGCTATGAAGAACGGCCACGATTCAGCGGCGGGGCTTACCATCCAGTGCTCAAACGGGTGGAGGAATTTCTCAAGCAGCCATTACATGAAGCGATGGGCATCAGGCAGCAGCGTGCCAAGACTGTGTTGGAACTGGATGATCTGATCGTCCAACAAGTCGAGGCGTTGAAAACCAGAGGCCTCACCAGCCCCTATCTCAAAAGTTTCGTCGTCGCCCGCGTGAATCCGCTCCGCTTCCGCCCCAAAGATGCCGCCCCTCTCTCCTTTGAGGACGCGCTGGACCGTATGACCCAGGCCGCGCAAAAATTCAATCCCGACAAAATCAAAATGGACGACCTCGCCAAATCCGGCGGGGCAGTGGACGAGAGCGAATAACTCTCCTCAAACTCTCCGCTCGTGGTGAGCCTGTCGAACCATGAGCCCTTCGGCGAGCTCAGGACAGGCCCTTCGACTTCGCTCAGGACAGGCCCTTCGACTTCGCTCAGGACAGGCCCTTCGACTTCGCTCAGGACAGGCCCTTCGACTTCGCTCAGGACAGGCTTGTCGAAGCATGAACGTCTTCATCTCTGGAATGTATTATGAGTTTCTGGGTGTATATCCTGCGCTGCGCGGACGGATCGTATTACACGGGGCATACAGAAAATTTAGAAAAGCGGGTGGCCGAGCATCAGACAGGCCATGTTGCTGGTTACACGGCGACCAGACTACCTGTGACTTTGCTTTTTTCCGAGGAGTTTCCTTCCCGTGAGGAGGCCCTGGCTTCTGAACGACGGATCAAGGGATGGAGTCGCAAGAAGAAGGAAGCCATGATGCGAGGGGATTGGGTGGAGGTCTCTCGCTTAGCAAAAGGTCGGTAGGCTGCTCGATAAACTTGCCGCAGACCGTTCAACAGGCTCACTGTGGGCTAGTGTAGCGCCTCATAAGTTCATTGACCTTCCGTTCGTGGTGAGCTCGTCGAACCATGAACGGAACCAGTTGAAAACACGTGCCCTTCGACAAGCTCAGGGCGAACGGTCAATGTCAACGGATTCTGGACCGCTACACTAGAGCGCTTGTTCGGTTTGGCCAACGCACCGCATGCTTGGACTAGCTCAGGACGAGCGGAGAGTCGCGCTTAGCAGGTTGTTTGGGTTGGTGAGTATAGCAGAGTAGATTATCGTGCCGGCGTCTCTGCAGTGGCGAGATACCGTCGCACTTTGATCGTGCGTTCGCGCTTTCTGGTGCGAGCGATGTCATATGAAGACTGCATCCGCATGAGTGTGTCCATCCTGACGCCGAAGGCCTTTTCAATACGCAAGGCCATCTCGCCGGATAGGTCGGCATTGCCGTTGAGCAGATTTGACAGAGTCGGCCGGGAGACGCCAAGTACCTCAGCGGCTGCTTTCACGGAGAGACCGTTCGGCTCGATGATCTCCGTTCGGATAAATTCGCCTGGGTGCGAGGGATTGCGCATGCGCATGGTTGTCTCCTTCAATGATAATCCTCATAGTCCACGTCACAAATCTCATGATCTTCGTGATCGATTCTGAAGGTCAGGCGCCAGTTGCGTGTGACGTGAAGACTCCATCTGCCTTTCTGGTCTCCGGTCATCTGATGTGCATTCCAATGCGGGATCGCGCGGAGTTCGTCGGCATCTTCCATGTCCTGAATGAACGCCAGCATCTTTCGGAGCTTGTCCGCCGTGTTAGCCGGAACGCCTTTCTTGTCATCTTCATGGTACAGGCGCTTAAGTCCCTTATGGGAAAAGTTCCGTATCTTCACGTGCAAAGTGTAGCCTTACGCATGACGCACGTCAAGATGGCGTGCTGATCGTGCACTGACGTGGTTAGGCATGGTTTGCGGATTGAATTGAATCTCCTCCCACGCCTTGCCCTTCCCGTCGACCCCCCTTTAGAATGTTTCTTTCACTCTGCTCACACGGAGGTTGTCATGAGTCTTGCCGATAATACATGTGTGCCCTGTCGTGGTGGTGTGCCGCCGTTGCCGGCCGATCGTGCTCAGGCGCTGCTTCAGGAATTGGGGCGTGGATGGACATTGAATGCCCAAGGTCATTTGGAGCGTCTCTATACGTTCAAGGACTTCGCGCAGGCGCTGGACTTTGTGAATAAGGTCGGTGCGATTGCGGAAGCTGAAGGCCACCATCCTGATCTCTATCTTGCCTGGGGTAAGTGCAAGGTGGAGATTTGGACGCACAAGATCAATGGTCTGACGGAGAGCGATTTCTTTCTGGCGGCGAAGGCGGATCGGGAATTCGAGCCCTTCCGGGCAGGAGCCTAGCGGGATGTGAAAAAGGCCGTGTATCTCGCCGGCCATCTCTGTTGGTAAGACGTGCTCTCTTGCATGCAGGCGTATCGAGTGATGTCGAACAGGCTGAGGTTAAGGCTGAGAGTAAATAAAGACAGAACTACCATCTTCGTTGTTTCCTTAGCCTCAACCTTAACCTGAGCCTTCCCCATTGCCATGAGCCTCAACCTTGACCTTCATGAGCCCGATAAGGCTTTTAGCATTCTGTTGCGAGGCATCAGATGAGCGATGAAGCTCAAGTCGCGCTCGTCAATATGCCGTTCAGTTACTCGAAGTATCCTTCGATTCAGCTCGGCACGCTCTCGGCCCGGCTCAAGGCGCAAGGTATTCCTGTCGATTGTCATCATCTCAATGTGCGGTTTGCCCATGAGATCGGTGTGCCGCTGCATGAGCTGATCTGCGACAAGCGTGCGCTTTTCGGCGAATGGCTCTTTTCCTATTTGCTGTTCCGCAACAATCCCAAGTGGGCGGACTATCCTTCCGTCTTTAAGCCGGTCTTTGAAGAGGTCGCACGAGAGACCGCGAGTTCCATCGGCTACTTTGAAGAGATCGCCACGCGCATTGCACCGCAGTTTCTCATGTCCATGCTGACAGGGATTGAGTGGGGGCAATACAAGCTCGTCGGTTTTACCTCCACCTTTGATCAAAATGTCGCCAGCCTCACGATGGCGAAGCTGATCAAGGATCTCTATCCTGAGGTCATCATCGTCTTCGGCGGTGCCAACTACGACGGCGAAATGGGGATGGAGTATATGCGCGCCTTCCCGTTCATTGATCATGTCGTGATCGGGGAAGGCGAGGATGTCTTTCCTCAGTTGGTCCGTTGCGTGCTTGATGGGAACATGGACCAATTGCCTCCCGGTGTGACGGCGAGCCAGGGCGGCGAGATTCTCTATACGCCCAATCGCACGCTCTTCTCCGATTTCGCCGAGACCGGTCTGCCGGACTACGATGATTACTACCACCTACTCGCCGAATTGGGTGAGTCGGCACGTGGGCTGGATCGTATTCTGCTGTATGAGGCATCACGTGGCTGTTGGTGGGGCGAGAAACACCACTGTACGTTTTGTGGGCTTAATGCCCAGAGCATGAAGTTCCGGTCCAAATCGCCGGAGCAAGCCGCAATCGAAATCACTGCGCTGTCTGATCGTTATGACACGGCACGGTTCCGTCTCGTGGATAACATCATCGACATGAAGTATGTGGACGGGCTGTTCGGCAAATTTGCGGCGGAGCATTGTGACCTGGATGTGTTCATTGAATCGAAGAGTAATCTGCAGAAAAACCAGATCCGCACGTTGGCTGCCGGAGGGGTGAAATGCCTGCAGCCGGGTCTGGAAAGTCTGAGCCTCACTCAGCTGCGCGCGATGGATAAGGGCGTCACACCGATGCAGAATTTGATCTGCCTCAAGTGGTGTTTGTATTACCGGATCACGGTCTCGTGGAATATTCTGCTGGGTTTTCCGGGAGAAACCAACGCGGATTACCAACGGCAGCTCGATCTGATCCCGTCACTGGTTCACCTGCAGCCACCGGAAGCGACCGGCAAATTCTGGCTGCAACGGTTCAGCCCCTACTTCACCAGGCCACAGGAGTACGGCATACGTATCACAGGCCCCGGCATGGCGTACGAATATGTCTATGACGCCAGGCAGGTGGATGTGAATAAAATCGCCTATGACTTCGAGTACGAGCTCGGCGACTGGCCGGTGGATCCATCCCTGTATCGCGAGCTGGTCACGGCGATTGAAGGTTGGCAACGGATGCATCGCTCAGTCGACAAGCCTTTTCTGTACTACTCCAAGGCTCCGACCTATATCACGGTGTACGATGGTCGAATTCCCACGGCGCCGGTACGTCGGCGGTACGACGGTCTGGCTGCATTGGTTATTGAATGCTGCAACGAAACAGCGAAGAGCATGGATCAGATCCGGACAGCTGTGGGTGGCCGCGCTGATTGCCGCGACGAAATCCTCTCTCCCATTCTCACCGACCTCACAGCCCGAGGTGTGCTGCACGAAGAACGCGGCAAATACTTCACCCTGGCACTTCCGGAAAATCAGTATCTGTAACCCCTGTCCAATCTGTTCATGGTTCGACTGGCTCACCATGAACGGGGACTTTCCTGTAAGCTGGAATAACTTCCGTTCGTGCTGAGCTTGTCGAAGTATGAGCCATTCGGCCTGCTCAGGACGGATCCTTCGACCGGTCTGTCCTGAGTTTATCGAAGGACTCAGGGCGAACGGAGGCGGTAATTTGAGCGGCTGCGTTGTTTCTTCTGCAGGCGTATATGGACAGCTTGTCCGCCATGTGCCGCATGTGGATTCTAGGGGCCGACAGCATATGACCGGCTACAGTTCTGAAAAGCCATTGCAGGGTGGAGTGGACAGTGCTAGCATTATGCAAGCCGGTTGTTCAAAGGAAGGACGCAAAGATGGCACAAGTTCTTGTTCGTAATCTGACGGACAAAGTGGTCGCACGACTTAAAAAACGCGCGAAGAATCGAGGGCGGTCACTCCAGGCAGAGGTGAAGACGATTCTTGAGGAGGCGGCGAAGGACGTGCCGGAGGATTTTTGGAAAGAGGCCGACCGTATTCGTGAGCAGCTTCAACGTTCCGGTCGGAAATTCAGCGACAGCGCCGCCCTCATTCGCGAGGACCGGGAACGGTGATCTCTTACGTACTCGATGCCAGCGTCGTCGTCAAATGGTTTATCCCTGAGGCACATAGTGAATCAGCCTTGAAACTGAAGAATATGGATGGTCGGTTTCACGCACCGACGTTGCTGACGTTGGAGGTTGGGAATGTCCTGGCCAAGAAACGGCGGCGCAATGAGCTTACGTCTGTCGATGCGGAATGTATTTGGCGAGCGTTTAGACAGATTCCGATTCAACGGCATGTTGATGAGACCTTAGTGCTTGCCGCATTCGATCTTGCCCAACACACGCATGCGACGTTGTACGATAATCTCTATCTTGCGTTAGCTCTTGAGCTGGATATCCGGCTCGTGACGGCTGACCGAAAATTCTGTCAGTCTATGGAGACGACGCCCTATCGGCAACGGATTTCTTGGATTGAAGAGATCTAGAAATACCAGGTATCTCTCAACGCATTCTGTCGGCGCGCTCTTGCACATCTACACCTACATCGACAGCTTCTCCGCCACGTTGCGCATCTGCACGCCGTGGACGAGCGAGGCGCCGCCGCGAATGGCGCAGGCCACATGGACGGCCTCTGTCATTTCTTCGATGTTCGATCCCTGTTCAAGCGATGCTTGCGTATAGGCATCGATGCAATAGGGGCATTGGACGGTGTGGGCGACCGCAAGCGCGATCAATGCCTTTTCCCGTTCGGATAGGGCGCCTTCCTCAAATACGGCATTGTAGTAGGCTGAAAACTTCTCCCAGAGCGCCTTGTTGCCTTTGCCCATCTCGGTAAATTTCCCCAGATCGTGGGAGTGATAGTACGAATCCATGTGTGCCTCCTCTTCTTGGTAGAGTGTTGAAAAAGCCCGCCAGCCTCTTGCAGGTCAAGGTTGAGGCTAAGGTTGAGTGAATGCAAATCCCCTCTTAACCTGAACCTCGACCTCAGCCTTTTCAGTTTCGCTCGCTGCGGCCTTGCCGGACGATCTTTTTGAACACCCTGCAGGGTATGGTGGTAGCTACAGCGATTTGTCAACGACCTGTTCGTTTACCCGCCTCTGTAGGAAGCCACCGATTAGAAGCCATGGAGGAATGGTGGGTAACCGTTGACGTTTTGGCGAAGGATAGCACGCTTCTGGGAGGTGTTGCAGATGGACTTCAGAGGGGAGATGGCTGGTAGCCTGTGAGGCTCCACATGTCACAAAGTTGGTGTGAGAAATACCGTGGAGCCTGGAACGGTTCAGGCATGGCCGGAAGGAGATGACTCAGCCTTTGAGAGGACTTCTGAGAATCGACTGCCGACGATGTCGGTCACTTTGGACATCAGATCCGTCACTTCGCTCCATTCGCCAGGCAGCAGATCCTGCTTCAGTTTGGGATGGATCGCCCATTGGGCATCCACCTGAGTTCCTGTTCTGCTAACCAGCACCCTGAGGAGTTCGACCTCCCATGCCGTGGGGGTATCGGATTGGTCAGCGGAAGGGGATCCATTGTTGTGATCCGGTGGGGGGGTTGCGCGCGCCATACTCAATTCTCCAAGTGGTATAGTTGCAAGAGCATACTCCAACTCTTCGCGGATTGTACATCCGCAGGCCGGTGAAAATGTGGGCTAGGAGTCAAGGGTCGGTGAGGAAGGGTTGTCGTTCAGTACGGTGAGCATGGCGTGATGGATGTGATTGTTACTTGCGACCAATTCTTGTTCATAGATCGACAGGGTATTTCCGCGGAAATCCGACAGTCGCCCTCCAGCTTCTTGTACGATGACGGATCCTGCGGCCATATCCCATGGGCTGAGCCGTACTTCCCAAAATCCATCAAAGCGGCCGGCTGCGACATAACAGAGGTCCAGCGCAGCCGACCCTGTTCGCCTCAAGCCCTGTGCTTTGAGGGCAAACTTTGCAAAGTGGTCCAGGTTATTTCTGGGGGTGTCTCGGATGTCGTAGGCAAATCCGGTGACCAGCAGGCTATCGTTCAGGGTGGTGGTGTTCGAGACCCGGATAGGATGGCCGTTCAGATGAGCACCGCCGTTTTCGACGGCAGTAAAGAACTCGTCTCGCGTCGGGTCGAAGATGACGCCGAGGATACACCGCCCATGGAGCTGCAACCCGATCGATACGCAATAGGTTGGATAGCTGTGGGCAAAGTTTGTGGTGCCGTCGAGTGGGTCAATGATCCAGAGGTAGGGTGACGGTGAGTGATCGACGCGCCCCTGTTCTTCGGCGAGAAATCCATGGGTTGGGAATTGTGCGCGGAGGTGATCGATGACGCATTGTTCCGCGGCATGGTCCGCATCGGTCACAAGGTTGATCGGGTTTTTGTGCTCGATACGAAATCCTGATCGGGCATAGTCCAGCAGGATGGCGCCGGCCTTCTTGCCTGCACCGATTGCGGCGTTCAGTAAGATATCTGAGGGGATCTGCTCCGGCGAGGTGGTCATGCTGAATAATGCCTTTCGCTTAATGTTATGCAAGTTGTCGTATATACTGGCGGTTTATAGATGATTGATTGAGGATGAGCCTGATGATTGCGTGACGTATGTTTAACATCTTAGTAGTGGAGTAAGGCTTTGCTCCTCATTCCATGCAACGCTTACTTGCGAGCATATCAAGAAAGGAAGATTGCCTTTGTATTTTCAATAAATATCATTGACAGAGAATACAAGCAATGATAGAAAGCAAGCATGCTTGTATTGGTAGGCGCATGGAAGAATTAACGGATATCATTGTCGGTTTGGAGCAACGCATCAGTGCCTATAAAAATAGGCTCCAAGAGCTTGAGAAAAAACGTCGGCGTCTGGATGACGAGATTGCCACGATCAAAAAATATCTTGAGCTTGCGGGAACACTGTATCGAGTGGAAGCGGACAAGGCCAAGCTGGCTAGTCTCTCTACGCAATTGATTTCTGATGACCCCAAAGGGGTTCGGCCTGTTCCTGTGACGGATGTCACAGAGCAATCGAGGGAAATTCTTCTGGGGCGAAGCAAGTATGTCGGGAAAAGCGTCCCTGAGGCAGCCTATGAGGTTCTCCGAGAGTCAAATCGGGCGATGCATGCGAAGGAGCTTGTGCAGCGGCTGATCGAAGGTGGGTTACACATCAAGGGGAAAACGCCACTGACATCGGTTGCCACATCCCTCAAGCGGGATAAGCGTTTCAAAAAGGTCGGGCCCAATACGTTTGAGGCGCAAACTGATATGTTTGTACAGGCTGTGTAAGGGGGCCGGGTGCTTAAATCAACCAACGCGGAGAGAGAAGGGGGGTGAGGGTCTTGGCAACGAAGAAAGCAGCAAAGAAGACAGCGACGAAGAAAACTGCGGCGAAGAAGAAGAAGTAATTCTCGCCATGGACCAGACGCCGGGTGTGAGGCCACTCGCGCCCGGCGTATGTGCTTCTACTTGATACTCCTACTCCTGAAATTCTCCATCATTGATTATCTGGTTTGTACTACTGCGGACTATCTCGTCTGAGTCGAAGAAGATATATGGAGCCGCAGGCGTATAGTCTGTGGTCTTCATCTCTGCGGTCTCGGTTGAAACGTTCAACGGGGTAGCAGCAGCTTGTGGGCGGCCGGGTGGAGCCGGTGTACCCCTGGCTCCACCCGACAGGTAAATTTAGAGCGCTTGAAGGGCAACCGGCTGAAGACGGGCCAGATGATGCAAGGAGGGCCGACTTTCTTCGGCAAGGGGCTCTGTGTTGAGCAAGACCCATTTCTCAGGCTGTTCAAGAATTTGCTGGACCAACCGTGTATGGAGAGCATGCCCTGACCGCTCGGCAATGATATGGCCGATGAATGACGTGCCGAGAAGCGAGAAGTCCCCGATAAGATCCAGAATTTTGTGGCGAACGAATTCATTGAGAAACCGAAGGCCGGACTCATTGACTATGCCGTCCTTTGACAAGACAACAGTATTGTCGAGATTCCCACCTTTGCCCAGTCCGCGTGCCCATAAGGCTTGGACTTCATGGAGAAACCCAAATGTTCTGGCTTCGGCGATCTGACTTTCAAAGGCGCGAGGGGAGCACTCGTAGGTATAGGTCTGTGTGCTGATCAACGGATGATCATATTGAATGGAATAGGTGATGCGCGGGGTGGCAGAGGGCTCAATTCTCATACGTTTCGAACCTTCTGACACTTCGATCGGCGCCATGATCTTCAGGAACGGTTGCTTCCTGTCCTGAGAGATCAATCCAACTGACTGAATTAATCTGACAAATGAGGCAGCGCTCCCGTCCATGACGGGAATTTCGTTTCCGGTGACATCAATGTAGGCGTTATCGACTTCCAAGCCGGCCAAAGCGGACAAGACATGCTCGATGGTCTTGACGTGAAAGCCGTTGCCGTTAATGGCGGTGCAGAGTTCCGTGGGGACGCAATGTTCGATCGACGCCTGAAGGGATGTGTTTGCATCATCCTTCTTGTTGATAAACACGACTCCGGTATCAGGGGGGGCAGGTCTCAGTGTAATGACCGCAGGTTGACCGGAATGGAGTCCTGTCCCTGAACAAGTGACCGCTTGCGCCAAAGTCTGTTGATTCCTCACAATCCCCTCCGTCTCAAGGCATCGCACGGTTTTATTATGTTCTTTATTGCACCTGAACAACGCCTAAAGCAATTGACGTGCCATTTATAATTGTCGATAAGTTATTGAATCTTAATGCAAAACAGTTCGTCGTCTAAATGTTGAATTGTGTCGAAAAAACCACATCTGTGTATTTTCCCGAGAGCAAACGATCGAGTCTGTACGGAATGGTACTCGTGTGGTCTCCATGCGAGGACCAGAGAAACACGTGAGGGGGATTATCTCATATTTGTCGAAGGAGGGCGAGCAGGGATGGACGTATTTATGCGTAGCTACTCTCGGGAATGTTGTCGGTATGTGGTTTGTCTGTAGTGAGTTCTTCGGTGAGCCTGTCATGAGTATATCGAAGGGATCAGGACAGGTCCTTCGGCAGGAATCAGAACAGGCCCTTTCTGAGTCAGTCGAAAGACTCAGGGTGAACGGGTAATGGCAATGTACTAGTGGAACACGACGCAAGAGACAGAGACAAAAGAGCGAAAACAGATGACAGAAGGCTGCTTTCGCGTATTCTCCACACAGAAGAGTCATCTATCTGGTATGGCACACGTCCTTACTCCGCAAGGACGTGCTGTTGACTCAGAGATAGATCCAATCGGTTTGTCCTGACCGATCACTTAACATATGGATTCGCGGGGTTCACGTGGTCTGCAAACCCAATGCATGCAACGGGGTGGGGAGGGGCACGACCAGTCTCATACTGATGGGGCTGATCATTTTCGCAGCTTTGGGATTGACGAGCTGCGCCATTCGACCGGTCCCGCTCACGGAGGAAGAGATACGATCCCGGATAACGGAAGACCGGTCGATCCTTACAAAGGATCAAGAGCCTCTCTCTGG
>JAOUPN010000541.1 GCA_029879905.1 Nitrospira sp.
CTTTCAGTCCTCGGCCCTCGGTCCTCCGTCCTGAATCCTATCTCAGCACTTTCCTCTCAGTCCTCAGTCCTCAAGTCTCAGCACTTCCCTTTCAGTCCTCGGCCCTCAGTCCTTCGCTCTTCATTCTCAACTCAACACTCACAATTAAAAACTCAAAACTCCCCCCCCCTTACCCTTTACCCCTTTCCCGTTGAATGGACGGCCTAACCCATTGAAATTAACAAGAATGGCTTGCGGCTCTTGCGAAAAACTCTGTATGATGAACATCTATTATATTTCCATCGGTACAGAGTCAATATCATGCTGAAAACTGCGTTAAAACGCTACTTTTTGACCGGCCTTCTCGTCGTAATCCCGATCTGGGGGACGGTCCTCATCCTCAAAACCCTATTCATCACGGTGGACGGTATTCTCGGGGATATCGTCGCAAATGTGGCTCCCAGCCATTATGTGCCGGGGTTGGGCATTATCATGCTCATCCTCTTGATCTTTGCCGCAGGATTATTCACCGCCAATTTTGTGGGACGCGCGGTCGTCACGGTGTGGGAGGACTGGCTGAATCGTCTTCCTCTGGTCCGGGGCATTTATTCGACGTTGAAGTCTATGATGGACATTCTGTCGTTTTCGGATCGGGGTTCCTATCGCCGTGTGGTGCTGATCCAATTTCCGAAGAACGGCCACTATTGCTTCGCCTTCGTGACCGGTATGACCAAGACGGAATCGGATATCTTGGGCCAGGAGCCCTTGGTCCATGTCTATGTGCCCACATCCCCCAATCCGACGTCCGGATATTTTCTCTTGGTCCCTGAGGGAGAGGTCACATCCGTCGACATCAGTGTGGAGGAGGCGATGAAGCTCATCGTTTCCGGAGGCCTCTATTCACCCTCGGCCTCACTGACGCCGTCGGACAACGGCGAAATTAAATGGAGCCAAGTGAAGCAGCCGGAGGCGGGAGCGCCGATCGCATAATGTGCGGGCAGGGTCGTCGGGTGATGGGGAACGTGTTGAGTGAGGAGTTTCATGAAACCGGTACGGCGTAACGTCAAAACACCCTCACATACGCGTGGCGTCGGCGTCGTGGTGATGGCGGCCGGAATGGGCACACGTATGAGATCAGGGCGTGCGAAGGTCTTGCATCAGGTCGGGGGAAGGCCCATGATTCTCTATGCCGTGGATCTGGCATTGAAGGTTGCCGGGAATCGGATCGCGGTCGTGGTCGGTCACCAAGCCGATGATGTTCGGCAAGTGATTGAAGAGGGAATCGCAGGCAAAGCGGGCGCCGAAGCAGTGGCCATCGTGAAGCAGGAGAAACAGTTGGGGACCGGCCATGCCGTGCTCCAAAGCCGTCCGGTATTCGGCGGGAAAAAACAGCCTGCGCCGACGGAGTACCTGATTCTGAACGGCGATACGCCGCTCCTGAAAGAGCAGACCGTTCGTGAGTTGTTGAAGGCGCATCGATCGGAAGGGGCGGCTGTGACGATGCTCACCGCGAAGCTGGACGATCCGACCGGCTATGGTCGCGTCATTCGGAAGTACGATGATGGAGAACAGCAGGGAACGACGGACTCGGCGGAAGTACTCAAGATCGTCGAGGATCGGGACGCGACTGCCGCCGAGCGGAAGGTGCAGGAGATCAATGTCGGAACCTACGTAGTGTCCGGCGATCTGTTGTTTCGAGCCTTACAACGGTTGAAGCCCCATAATGCCCAGGGTGAATACTATTTGACGGATATTGTGGAGACGGCCGTGGCGCAACGCCGACGGGTCGTTGCCGTCATGCTGCGGGAGCCGGAAGAAGGGATGGGAGTCAACACCAGACGGCACCTGGCTGCAGCGGAGCAGGTCGTTCGACGGCAGGTGCGTGAACGTTGGCTGGATGCGGGGGTGACGATGATCGATCCTGCTTCCGTGTGGATCGACGCAGAGGTCTCGGTGGGTCAAGACACCGTGCTCTATCCGAATGTGACGTTGGAAGGCCGGACGGAAGTCGGCGACGCCTGTGTGCTTCGTTCCTACTCCCGTCTGACCGATTGCCGGGTGGGCGATCGGGTGGAGATTTTGGACCACTGTGTGCTGCGTGAATCGCAGATCGAGGATGATGTGGCACTAGGCCCGTTTGTGCATCTTCGGCCGGGGGTGTTGGTACGACGGAAGGCCAAGGTGGGCAATTTCGTGGAAATGAAAAAGACGGAGCTGGGC
>JAOUPN010000542.1 GCA_029879905.1 Nitrospira sp.
ATGGGCGTCGTTCCTCCGCATCCGGACTTTCTGTCGGCCCTTCGGCAATTGACGGCCGAAAACGGCATCCTCTTAATTTTCGACGAGGTCATCTCCGGGTTTCGCGTGAGCTATGGCGGGGCACAGGCCCTCTACGGCATCACACCGGACCTCACCGTGCTGGGGAAGATCATCGGCGGAGGACTCCCCGTCGGCGCGTATGGAGGCCGGAACGACATCATGGACCTGATCGCCCCCTCAGGGCCGGTCTATCAGGCAGGGACGCTGTCCGGCAATCCGCTCGCGGTCGCTGCGGGGCTGGCAACGCTTAAACAGCTGAAAGCCCGCGGGACATACAAGAAACTTGAAACCAATGCAAAGTCCTTAGCTAAAGGACTCGGCGATGCCGCCAAGAAGGCCGGCGTCCCCGTGACGCAGAACAGGATAGGTTCATTGCTGACCACGTTCTTTACCCCGAACACGGTCGTGGATTGGAATACCGCAAAGCAGTCCGATACAAAGCGGTATGGACGATTCTTTCACGCCATGCTGGACCAGGGTGTGTACTTGGCCCCTTCCCAGTTTGAGGCGGCCTTTCTCTCCACAGCCCATAGTGCGCAAGACATCGAGAAAACCATCAAAGCCGCGCACGCCGCATTCAAGAGACTCTAATCCTCGTCGCTTGTCGCTCGTATCTCACGAGATAACGAAATATCCTTTTAGATACGGAGTCGATCGCCATGCGGGCCATAGGTTTCACCAATCCGCTCAAAAATGAGTTCATGGCGAGGTTGTCATGAACGAAACCCTCATGAGGTACATCCATGCTTCGCATGAACCCCTCGGTTCAATCCGATACGAGCGGATAGCCCATTCTCCTTCAACCGTTTTCAGCGTACAGCACTATTCATCGTCCTCGTCATCGGCATCCAGCGCCTCCTGCCGCCGCTGCTCCTCCATAGCGTTATGGAGCAACATGCGGATAAACATCGAATAGAGTGAACCTTTTTCCAATGTGCCGCCGGGGGGAACCGCGATCTTGCCTTCTTTAATCATGCGATCCAACCAGGCTTTCTGATCGGGAGCGATCAAGATAGAAACCTCGACCAGTCCCACCCGTCCCATCATATCCATCGTACGTCCTCCATCATGCGTCGCCGGCGAGCTGCACGGGAAATGCGCATCAGGCGCGACAAGGGGAAAATAAAACTTCTGACTCGTCCCGCTTTTCTTACCGGTCACGCGAGTCCTTCACAAGAACGAAATACAACCGCATTCCAGCATGCGATTTTGACCATTGTCAACCAAGGGTTCGTGGCACAACCCATGCGTTTATAAATGGGCATGAACACAAACGCAGCCATCACGATGGTGGTCCTGTGCACCGTCTGTCTTTTTTTGATGATGGGGGAAACTCCGGCAACTGCGGAACGGTTGTCACCATCCGATATCAATTCGACCCTCAAACCACAATGTGACCTCTGCTGGGAACCATCCTTGAGCACATCCGATCCGGACCGCCTGCCGACCCATACATATCGTCGGCCACGGCGGCCGCCTGATAGTCGCCCACGCCGCATTCCTCAAGGCGCCTACACACTCACCCCCAACAGGAAACAGACCAAGTCCTCACTCCTCAGAAAGCGAGCACGGCACAATACCGATCGTCTGAACGCACAACAGATCTTCGTCATCGACGGCGACACCATTCGTGTCGGCTCTGAGCGCATCAGGCTTCGAAGCATCGATACGCCGGAGATGCACGAACCGAACGGCCAAGCCGCGAAGGAACGGCTGGAAGAATTGCTTCGCGGCGAATCCCCGGAGATCATCCCGCACGGTCGCGATGTCTACGACCGCCTCGTCGCTGACGTACTGGTGAACGGGCAGGACGTAGCCGAGATCCTGAAGAACGAGGGATTTGCGAAAGTAAAACAGTAGGAAACGCGCCACCAGGACACTCTTGCAGCGTAATACGATTATTAGTATATTTTGAGGCGCCCAGATGAAAGCTCTGCGCTTTGCGGGCACGGCCCGCACGGATTTAGCAGGATTCCCAGAGGCGGCACGCCGACGCGCAGGGCATGAGCTATTCATGGTGCAGGCAGGACGCGAGCCAGAGGATTTCAAGCCCCTACCAATCGTCGGGCGAGGAGCTTATGAACTCCGCATTCGAGATGAAGCCGGTGCGTTTCGTGTAATGTACGTGGCAAAGTT
>JAOUPN010000543.1 GCA_029879905.1 Nitrospira sp.
GTGTGCCCTCACAGACCTCGCAGGGGGGCGAAGATGTCTTCGAAGAAGTACATCTCCAGCTTTTCGACCCCGCTCCCTTCGCATCGCTCGCAGCGGCCGCCGGAGGCATTGAAGGAAAAGTGGCCTGGTGTCAGTCCTTGCCTGATTGCAGCAGGTTCGAACGCAAAGATCCTCCGAATTTCATCGAAGGCTTTCATATAGGTGACGGGATTGGAGCGCGGGGTGCGGCCGATCGGTTGCTGGTCGATGAGGCGTACGCCCTTCAGGTGTTCAAGCCCCTTGATGGCGGCAAAACGGCCTATCGGCAGAGATCCAATGCGGAAGGCCCTGGCGAGGGCGCGATAGAGGGTGTCCTCCACCAACGTGCTCTTGCCGGAGCCGGATACCCCGGTGATGCAGATGAGCATGCCGAGGGGGAATCGCACCAAAAGGTGTTTGAGGTTGTGTTCCGCCGCGCCGGCAATGACCAGCATCTTGCCGATACCCGAACGTCGTGATTTCGGCAAGGGGATGGAGTCTTCTTCCCGGAGATAACGGGCAGTCAGTGCAGTGGTGTCGCGCAGGAATGTCTCCGCTGGCGCGGCGCAGACGATCTCCCCGCCTTGTCGGCCTGAACGAGGCCCGAGTTCGACGATGTGGTCGGCCGATTCGATCATGTGACGATCATGCTCGACCACTACCACGGTGTTGCCTGTTGCGGCGAGGTCCTTGAGAATGTCGGCGAGCCTGTCCGTATCCCGCGCATGGAGGCCGATCGTCGGCTCGTCAAGCACATAGAGTGTGCCGACCAGGCGGGCGCCCAGCTGATTGGCCAAGGAAGCACGCTGAGCTTCACCGCCCGAGAGCGTTTTAGTTTGCCTGGCAAGTGTGAGGTACCCAAGACCGACGCGCAATAGAAAACTCAGCTTTTCGTTCAGAAGTCGCAGCAGGTCACTGGCAATCGCCTGTTCGGATGCGGTCAGGGGAAGCGATACCAGCCATTCGCTGAGACCTTCGACCGTAAATTCGGTAGTCTCATGGATATTTGTTCCGGCTATCTTGACGTAGAGCGCATGGGGTTTCAGTCGACTACCTCGGCAGGTGGGGCAATCAAACGGGGTGCGGTAGCGGCTGAGCATCACACGAACGTGCAGTTTGTATCGTTTGCCTTCGAGGTATTCAAAAAAGTCGTTGACCCCGTCGAATGACTTGTCGCCTTCCCATAATAACCGTTGCGTGTCTTTGGGAAGAGACTTGTAGGGAGCGGTGATGTCGACGCCGCGCCGCTTCATTGCGAGCAGTAGTTGCTTTTGCCACCAGTCGGCGCTGGGTTTGCTCCAGGGTTCGATAGCACCTTGGGCCAGAGATTTGTCCTGATCGGGAACCACGAGTTCCGGGTCGTAGCGCAGCACGTTGCCGAATCCTTTGCACTCGGGGCAGGCGCCCAAAGGATGATTGAACGAAAAGAGAACCGGGCGGAGCGGTTCGAACGTCCGACCGCAGCCCTGACACGAATAGCCGGTACTGTATGACTGTTGCCCGTGGCCGATGACATCGACGATACAACGCCCTTCGCCCTCTCGGAGCGCCGTTTCCACAGCCTCGGTCAATCGTGAACGGTCGGTGCCTCTAACGATGAGGCGGTCGAGCACGATATGGAGGGACGGCTGTTTCTTAAGCGATGAGGGAGTAAGGTCTTGGAGGGAGACCACATCGTCAGCCAGTTTCAATCTTGTAAACCCGCGAGTGAGTAACGATTGGATAAAGGCCGTTTCCGTTTTGGCCGGCGGTGGTGCGATCGGGAAGAGCACCATGGCTCTGCCTTCCGGGAACCGTTGGAGTAGATCGTCCACAATCGTGGACGGATGGAACGAGCGGGCTTCTTGACGGCAATCCGGGCAGGTCGGTCTTCCGATCTTCGCGAAGAGCAGGCGCAGGAGGTCGGCGACTTCCGTCGTGGTGCCCACGGTCGAACGGGCGGTGCGTACTTGGTTTTTTTGTTCGATGGCGATGGCCGGGCGGATGTTCAGGATGCGGTCCACATCGGGGCGAGCGACTTTGTCGAGAAACATGCGGGCATAGGTAGAGAGTGATTCGACATAGCGCCATTGGCCTTCGGCGAAGATGGTATCGAACGCGAGAGAGGACTTTCCCGATCCTGAGACACCGGTGATGGCCGTCACTTGATTGTGCGGAATCTTCAGCGAGATGTTCTT
>JAOUPN010000016.1 GCA_029879905.1 Nitrospira sp.
GACATTGGCTGGCCCCTGGTGGATCGGCTTTCTTATTCTCGTTCCGATGGTCTTGGGCCTGCTGGTCTGGCGAAGGGTGTTATGGGCCGCGATGGCTTGCGTGATTTACGGAACGGTAGGGTTTGCACTCGATCTATCAACGACCGTCCAAATCCTCACGAAGGATTCGGACATTGTCCTTCCGGTACTGAGTAGTAGTGTCAGCGGCGCATTGAATTTCCTTTTGATCGTGTTCGGGGGGCGATCGTTCGTTGAGGCATTCCGGGCGCCACAGCCTCAAGAATTCCATCCTCCCAGTCCCCCGTCCCTTTCTTAATTCGCAGCGACTTGATCCGGCCGAACCCGCTTGCTCTCAGCCATGCCGTCGTCTCTGATTTCGAATAGGTGTCGCCGCCTTCCGTAAAGAGCAACATCGACACGGCGAAAAGGCTCGCCTCTGCGGGAAACAGCCCTTCTCGATCATGCAAAAATGCATCTTGAATAATGAACTTCCCTCCCGGTGTCAGCGCCGCCGATACCTTGCGGAAAATGGCCTGATTGTCTTCCGGTGAATAGATGTGCAACACGTTGGAATACCAGATGACATCGTATGACCCAGGGATCGGCTCCTTAGAAAAATCCAGCGGCACATAGGACAACCGACGGCCGGCCCGGTGCGTCGCGGCGATTTCCCTTGCCACATCCAACGCGGGTTCACGATCGCAGACAGCGGCACGCAACCCCGGATTGTTGGCAAGAAACGCCATCGCATAGGTGCCGGGACCTCCTCCGAGATCCAACAACGTCTTGGCTCCCCCAAGCGGTATTTGTGCGGCGATCGCCGGAGCAATCTCCAACGTGCGATGATGCATGGCCCAAGTAAACCGCCGCCGATGTTCCGGACTGTCCGGCACATCATGCTCAATCGGCAAACCGCTTCGTAGTGACTCCTGGAGACGAACCCAATCCATCCAATGGGTCTTGAGCAAATCCAAATAGCCGCCGCGATAGGCCGAGTGATTGGCGTTCAATGCCGTGGCTCCCAACCGACTGTTGCGATACGCCGAACCTTTTTTCTTCAGAATGCCGGCCATGGCAAGATTCCGGCACAAAATCGACAACCCCCGCTCACTGACGTGGAGTCGTTCGGCAAGGCTGGGGATCGTCCATGATCGATCGCCCACCACCGTACACACATCCAACTCCAACGCCGCCAACAACACTCGCGACAATCGATAGGCCGAGACGGCATCGCGGAACTCGCTGAATGTCGTGATCCGGGGCTTCATCTCACCCCTCCGACCTCGCGAC
This sequence comes from Nitrospira sp., assembly GCA_029879905.1. Lineage (GTDB taxonomy): Bacteria > Nitrospirota > Nitrospiria > Nitrospirales > Nitrospiraceae > Nitrospira_D. The sequence goes on from JAOUPN010000016.1 coordinate 1,291, forward strand.
GACACCAGCGAATGAGGTCCAGTACCTTATCGGGATTCCCCATATCCGCAACGCGTGTGAAGGTCACCGCGACAAAGTGATCGTTGATGTCCGTTTCTTCGGTAAATCCCGACTGCAGAAGAAGGGGGCGAAACTTCGACACCGCCGGTTGGATATAATATTTAGCCTGTTTCCCGACTTCGTCCGTTCCAAGATCCTCAGCGGTTCCTTCGGACATGAGCGACATCACGTCGTCCAAGGCCACTCCATACTGACACACAACCGCCCCATCCGGCTTGACCTCCAAAAGCCATCCGTCATCTCCCAAATCCATCAATAACGGGCCGTCCTCTCCCATCGGAGAGAATTGCGGGAATGTACGCGTCAACACAGCGCACAACTCTCGCCATGCCGATAAGATTGCATCCGTCATGTCGGAATTCCTTGATGCCGCTGTGCATCGGTGTCTACAAGACGGGCACGCAATGCCGACAATCGACGGACGTTTTCATCAAGCTTCGGCAGCCCGTACTTTTTGTCCATTTGTACGACTTGCTCGAGCAATGCCTCAGCCTCTCTCAGCCGTCCGGTTTCTTCATAACATTGCACCAGCACGTAGCGGGCTCCGCCCGTACGCAGTTCATCCCGCGACCGTTCGGCTATCGACTGGCTCGTGAGGCAACAGGCGATTGCGTCGTCGAAACGCTCTTGAATCAGGAATGTACGTCCGATCATCCGCCAAGCATCCGCCATCCCTCCCTGATTGCCCACACGCCGCATCAGTTCCAGCGAACGCTCATAGTACTCGATCGCCTCGCCGAATTTCCCCGTTTCCCGTGCAACCAAACCAAGATCCGAAGACAAAACCGCTTCGGCCTCGATATCCCCTGTTTTGATGATGAGGTCGAGGGCCTCCAAATAGTAGGCCCGTGCACGATCCCACTCTCCGGCATCGGCTCGCAAATTTCCCAAATTTGCTAATGTCGTACCGATCCCCCGCTCGTCTCCGAGAGTCTTCTGTAACTCCAATACTTCTTGATAGTGCGCATGCGCCGCCTCACGCCGTCCGCTGACCGCACAAATATTGCCGAGATTCCCGAGTGTCGCCACCAGGGCTCGCCGATCTCCGGTCATCCGATCACACTCCAGCGCCTTGGCATAGCAGACGTAGGCATCCGTATAGCGCCCCTGCGAGAACAGTGTGTTTCCTCGATAATTCAATTCTTCCGACGATCCGTTACGTAGAGTCATCACAATCGATCCAGCAACAAGGCCACCACGGATTTGGCGTCGGCGACGATCGATACGCCGTCCCCGACAAGCATACTGTCGAACTCATACTTGAGAAGGCGTCTGAGCCCCTCCTTGGCCTTCTTCACATCGACATACTTGTCGGCCGGCAACATGCTCACATTGCCTGCTGGCTTGCCGATCAACGCATCCCCGACGATGAGCACACCCTTCCCCTGTTGAAGAAACAACGCCGATTCGCCGGGCGATTTCTGATCCTGTAACTGAATGGCCCAAATACCACCGGGCAACAGTTCCCCGTCTTTGTAGGTATGGTCCGCCTTCAGATCAATCGATCCGGCATCCTCAACGGGAGCAAAGAGACGGCACCCAAACTCCGCCTGATACGACTTGGCTTCCCGAACGTGATCCCTGTTGGTGACGATCAGATAATCGACCGGGCCGTTACGACGGATAAACAGGTGTGCGTCCGCCGTCATCGGTGGCGGATCGACCAGCACATGATGCTCACCGACCATGAGGAACAACCCGTTAAAGTCGAGCTGTTTCTCTTCGGAAAACCATGACCACTGCCAAATACCGGGAAGAATCTGTTTCATCTCAAACCCAGGTTGAGGTTAAGGCTCAGGATGGATCACTTTTGGCTCAACCTTAGCCTCAGCCTTAGCCTTTTTAGAGGGTTGCGACCGCATCCTTGATCGTCTTCGTCACTTGAGTCAGAATATCTGCCTCGTTCGGCAAGTCGATAATGTCGTCTTCCGACACGGTGATGAATTTTCGGTTCTTCTCTTTCGTCAACGAGATGAGAAACATGCTGTTCGAGGGGGCGACCGGGATGACAACCTGCACCGCCGGATCCGCCGCATGGACCACTTCGAGAAACTTTTTCTTCCCCTCCTCCGTTTCATCCATGATCTTCATATCTCCTTGCAATCATGTCCTACCGGCATCCGAAAACCCAGCCTGCCGTCCCACCGGACGTACTCAAGCCTCATACGAACAGGCCACGGCATCTCACCGCATTCGCCACGGGCCTTGCATCCTAGCACGGTGTTTTTTGGACGGGCAACTGTACGAACAGGGAAAGAATCAGGCGGAAGGAGAACTGTCTCGTTGATTGAGCATATCTTCCAGCTGCTGTTTGGCATTGCCCTCAAACCGAACGAACTCCACACCATATCGATCCCCCTGCTTCCATCGAACGATGGCAAGGGCGATCACGATAGGCGACCGGGCACCGGAAAGTCGTACATCGAGGCAGAGATGCGTACCGGTGGCAAACTGAAAGTCCGTCTCGATTTCCCCGCCGCTCAGGGCCAGATTCGTCAGCACGCCTTGTCCGGCCACATGATCACCGGTAAACGACACCTGATAATCCACCGGTACCCGCGATCGTGATCTCGGCTTCATGCGCCGCACGTCCTTTCCTTCCGGTCAGTGAGCTGCCTCGAAGAGTCCTAATTGCAGCTCTTCCGCACGGGTAAACGGAAGCGGATACCGCTCAGTGAAGCAGGCGCTGCAATACTGCTCCGGCGATCCCGGTGCGGCCTTCAGCATCCCGTCGATACTCAGATAGGCCAAACTATCCGCTGTGATGTATTTACAGATTTCCTCCGTCGTGTGGTCGGAGGCAATGAGTTCTTTCTTGGTGGGCGTATCGATCCCGTAAAAACAGGGTGAGATGATCGGAGGCGAACTAATCCGCATATGGACTTCCTTCGCACCAGCTTGGCGAATCATCTTCACGATTTTTCGGCTTGTCGTCCCACGAACCAACGAATCGTCCACCACCACGACACGTTTCCCGCGTAACACCTCCGACACCGCGTTCAGCTTGATCTTGACCCCGAAATGGCGAATCGACTGTTCCGGCTCGATAAAGGTCCGCCCGACATAGTGATTGCGAATCAGTCCAGTTTCGAAACGGAGTCCTCCGCCTTCGGCGTAACCCAATGCAGCCGGCACCCCCGAATCCGGCACCGGAATAACGATATCGGCCGGCACCCAAGATTCCTGCGCCAACTGCCGCCCTAATGCCTTACGCGTCGTATACACCGCATCGCCGCCGAAGATACGGCTGTCCGGCCTGGCAAAATAGACATGCTCGAACACACACATCGCCGGATCAACCTTGGGGAAGGGTCGATGGCTGTCGACACCCTGATCGTTGATTACGACTAACTCACCCGGTTCGATTTCCCGCACATATTCGGCATCAAGCAAATCCAAGGCGCAGGTCTCGGAGGCGACGATCCAACCGTCGCGAAGACGGCCAAGACACAACGGCCTCAATCCATACGGATCACGCACGGCGATCAATCCGTTATCGGTCAACAGCACCACAGAAAATGCGCCTCGAACCTGATTGAACGCATCAATAACACGCCCGAGAAACGAATCGGCCTTGGAATGTGCGATCAGATGAATGACGACTTCGCTATCCGAGGTGGATTGAAAAATCGCCCCGTAGGCTTCTAGTTCATGACGCAGCATCTGCGCATTGATCAGATTGCCGTTGTGGGCCAACGCCAGATTGCCGAGTGCAAAATTCACGATCAGCGGCTGGATATTTTTCAAATTATAGCCGCCCGCCGTGGAGTACCGATTATGGCCGATGGCCATATGGCCGGGAAGCTTGTCCAAGACCGACTTGTTGTAGATGTCGGCCACAAGACCCGTACCTTTCTGCACGAAAAACTGGGTGCCGTCCCCCGATACAATACCGGACGCTTCCTGCCCACGATGCTGAAGCGCATAGAGCCCAAGATAGGCCAGATTGGAGGCCTCTTCATGGCCATAGACGCCGAGCACCGCGCATTCTTCTTGGAACTTATCCGGCATAATTAACGGTGAGGGGTGAGGAGTAAGGAGTGAGGAGATTGACGTATCGTTTTGTTCCTTACTCATACCCCTCACCCCTTACTCCTGACCCCTTACTCGCCCTTGAGGGTCCGCTCGATCGAGCAGGCCCAACGCTCATGCAGGTCGGCTACCGGAAGATCAATGACCCTCATTACGGCACGTTCGTCTTTCAGCGAAACCTGTAGCCGATCGCCGGCCACGGTCCCGATCACATCAGCAGGCACCCCCAACTCCCTGGCCCGATCAAGAACCGTCTGCCGATTGGCAGGTTTGACCGAGAGCACCACTCTGGATTGGCTTTCGCCGAAGAGTACGGCATCTCGTCGAAATCGGTCCAGAGGTAATTCTATCACAGCACCCAGCGGTCGGCCGGGCCCGGACATACAGCTTTCCGCCAATGCCACGGCCACTCCTCCGTCCGAACAATCATGTGCAGACCGGACAAGCCCGGCACGAATCAACGTCAACACACAGCCGTGGAGCGCCTTCTCCGCCTCCATGTTCAAAAACGGCGGCGACCCCTGTTCACGGGCATGTATCACTTTCAAATACTCCGACCCACCCAGATCTTCGCGGGTGGCCCCCAACAAGATCACGACATCGTCCTGCTCTTTGAACCACTGGGTCGTCACCCACTCAACCTGTTCGATAAGACCGACCATCCCCAGCATCGGTGTGGGATAAATCGAGAGCCCATTTGTCTCGTTATAAAAACTGACATTCCCGCTCACGACGGGAACGTTGAGGTGTTCGCACGCATCCTTCAGCCCTTCAATCGCCATCACAAACTGCCACATAATATCCGGCCGCTCTGGATTCCCAAAATTCAAGCAATCGGTCAGACCGATCGCTTCAGCCCCGGAACAGGCAAGATTGCGTGCAGCTTCGGCCACGGCAATTCGTGCGCCTTCATAGGGATTCAGCAAACAATAGCGGCTGTTGCAATCGGTCGTCATGGCCACGGCCTTATTCGTGCCCTTGATCCGCACAACTGCCGCATCCGAGCCGGGGCACACAGCCGTATTCGTCCGCACCATATGATCGTATTGTTGGTACACCCATCGTTTGCTGGCAATGGTGGGGGATTCCAACAGCTCCGCAAGCGCAGCATTCGCGTCCTTCACGTCAGGAATCGCATCGTAGTTCAAATTGGTCAGCATATCCTGGTAGGCCGGCGGGGTGTAAGGACGGTCGTAGCGTGGGCCGTCGTCGGCCAAAGACTTGGCCGGAATTTCCGCGACAACCGCGCCGTGATCCTTTACACGCAACATCCCGTCGCCCGTGACGGTTCCCACCACCGCCACATCCAAATCCCACTTCTTGCAGATCGCAATACATTCCTCTTCTTTTCCCGCCTTGGCCACCATCAGCATCCGCTCCTGAGACTCCGAGAGCATCAACTCATAGGGTGTCATCCCGGGTTCACGCCGAGGAACATGCGTCAGATCCAGTTCGATCCCGTTCCCTGCTCGCGAAGCCATTTCGCACGAGGAACTCGTCAATCCGGCCGCACCCATATCCTGAATACCGACAAGCAAATCGCCGGACATGAGTTCCAAACAGGCTTCAAGCAACAGTTTCTCCTGAAAAGGATCTCCTACTTGCACGGTAGGTCGCTTTTGCTCGGACTCGTCGTCGAACGAGTCCGAAGCCATCGTCGCCCCATGAATGCCATCCCGCCCGGTTTTCGAACCAAAATAAATGACGGGATTACCGACACCCGCCGCAGTCCCCAGAAAAATCTTGTCCTTCTGCGCAATCCCCAAACAAAACACATTCACCAACGGATTCAGCGAGTAAATATCATTAAAGGTGATCTCCCCGCCCACCGTGGGCACGCCCATGCAATTACCGTAACCCGCAATACCGGCGACAACACCTTTCATGATATGGCGATTTTTTGCCGTATCCAGCCCGCCGAACCGCAACGAATCGAGCAACGCAATCGGCCGCGCACCCATTGTAAACACGTCGCGGAGAATTCCCCCCACGCCCGTGGCCGCCCCTTGATACGGCTCAATGAACGACGGATGGTTGTGTGACTCCATTTTGAATACGGCGCAGAGACCATCACCGATCTCGACCGCGCCGGCGTTTTCCCCAGGACCTTGCACCACGCGAGGCCCGGTCGTCGGCAGTTTTTTCAAATGCATGCGAGAGCTTTTATAGGAACAATGCTCCGACCACATGACGGAAAACATGCCGAGTTCCGTCAAATTCGGCTCGCGCCCGAGGATGTCGATGATTTGTTGATATTCATCGCCCGTCAGATTGTGTTGAGCGATGAGATCTTTGGTGATAGGCGACATGCAGGCCTGCATCAACTGTTAGCGGTTACGGTCGGACAGGTGTCCGCTGCGCACGTATCTCTGCTGAAAAATCCATGTGGAGCTTGCATGTCGTCACTCGCGCCCCCTGAAACATGACCGGCGAGACGCCGACTGCGCGTCTCGCCGGGAAGTCACGTCCAGGAATTCCGATTCCGTCTTACTCTACTTCGACCGTCACAGAGGCCTCAGCGGCCAATGTCTCATGGTCCTTATCCGCTGCCACAACCTTGATCACATGGGATCCGGGCGCCATTCCCTTGACGGTCCCCTTCCATCCCTTCTGGTATTCTCCATCGACAAAGCAATGGGCATGTGTTGCATCGCTGCCCTTCGTGAGTTCATAGTCGATCGGCACGTCTCCCTTGACCTTCGATCCTGCAGCCGGGCTCTTGATCACGATCTTGCTGCCGTCATCCTTCGCCGCCCACGCATCGACACCGAAACCGAATGCCAACACACCGACCACCGCTAACGCTGCAGCTACACGCTTCATTATGCTCCTCCTCAATAAGAAGTTAAGAGATACGATTACTCGGCGACCTGAACCTACGAATGATACACTTTACCGCGACTGCTGCCGATGTTCAATCCGCGCCTCGCACGTTTCGCATTACTGAATCTTCCCATGGGATTCCGGCCATTTATGAGAACAGGCATCAGACGTGTGCCGGCTTCGTCTTCCGTATCCCCTCCACCATCGACGCCAAAATCAACCGTCCATCCTCATTGCCAAGGATAGATTCGGCGCAACGTTCCGGATGCGGCATCATGCCCAACACATTCCCTTGAGCATTGCGAATTCCGGCGATGTTATCCAACGAGCCGTTCGGGTTTGCGTCCGGCGTCACCCGCCCGTCAGGTGTGCAATAACGGAACACGACCTGGGCGTTGGCTTGAATCGAGGCCAAGGTCACCGGATCGGTGTAGTAGTTTCCATCCGCATGGGCGATGGGAATTCTCAGCACCTGTCCCGACCTGCAGCCCCCCGTAAACGGCGTGGCGGCACTTTCCACTTTGATACACACGTCCTTGCAGATGAAATGCAACGACGCATTCCGCAACATCACGCCGGGGAGTAAGCCTGCTTCGAGAAGAATCTGAAACCCGTTGCAAATGCCAAGGACCAGCCCGCCGGCGGCGGAAAAGGATTGCAGCGCATTCATCACAGGTGAGAATCTCGCAATCGCGCCGGTCCGGAGATAATCACCGTAGGAAAATCCTCCCGGCACAACGACGGCATCGAGCCCCGACAAGGAATGCTCCTTGTGCCACACCATCGTGACATCCTGCCCCAACACATCCTTGAAGACATGCTCGCAGTCGTGATCGCAATTACTGCCGGGAAACACGAGAACACCAATGTTCATATCACCTCGAGAAGGTCAAGGTTGAGGTTAAGGCGAAGTTTCAATTCCTGAACCTCGGCCTCAGCCTTAGCCTTGCAGATCGTACCGGTAGTCTTCAATGATCGTATTCGCCAACAGCTTTTCGCACATGGATTTGACCTCAAGCGCGGCCTTTGCCTTGTCTTCCTCCGCAAGATCCAGTTCGATGTATTTCCCGACACGCACATGTCCCGTCTTCGCAAACCCCAGCGACTCCAGCGCATGTTCGATGGCTTTGCCTTGCGGGTCCAAAATGCCCTGTTTCAACGTCACATGGATTTTTGCTTTCACTCTTGGCTCCTCTGATCCGACGATTTCAGCTGACGGTCCACATATCTCTTGATCCAGAAGATAGCCGCGATCGTCAGCCCGCCGGCAAAAATCAGCCCGACAAACGCCCACCGCCACGGCGACTCTTCGAGCCGATACGCCATCACACCGATAATGGCCGCCCAGACCACCACCGACGCCACCAGCCCATAATTCAAATACGCCCGTAGCATCCTCTTCCTTCCTTCATCCTCTATCCTCTCACAGCGGAGTCATACCGTTGTGAGCGGGATTGGCCGAAAGGAGCGGGGGGCCATCGAGACTCGGTATCGAAGGAAAGCGGAAACTGACCGAGTCCGCGAGGGAATTCCCGAAGGCTTCCACGAAACCGAGTCCGAAAGGGTCGCTCCGTGAGGCCCTACAAGCGAACAATGGCATGACTCCGCTGTCCTCACCCCCACACTCGTTTCAATACCTCTTGGTACGCCTCCTCGATCTTCCCCATATCCTGTCTGAACCGGTCCTTATCCATCGATTCACCGGTCGACATATCCCACAGGCGACAGGTATCCGGCGAGATCTCATCGGCAAGAAGCATCTTATTGTGATACACCCCGAACTCAAGCTTGAAATCGACCAACTGCATCTTCCGGTCGGCCATAAAGGGTTTCAGAACCGCGTTGACACGCTGCGCCGATTCCCGTAACTCACGAAGCACCGCCGGAGTCGCCACATTCAACAAACGAAGATGATCGTCGTTGACCAACGGATCGCCGAGCGAGTCGTCTTTGTAATAGAACTCCACGATCGCCGGTTGAATCGCGGTCCCTACCGACAACCCAAGCCGTTTGGCCAAACTGCCGGCCACGACATTCCGCACGACGACTTCGACCGGCACAATGGTGACTTTTTTCGTCAGCATCTCCCGTTCGCTTATCCGCTCGATAAAGTGGGTGTGGATGCCGTGCTCCTCAAGCAGCCGGAACATGCGTTCCGACATCCTGTTATTGACGACCCCCTTGTCGAGGATGGTCCCCCGCTTCTCGGCATTGAACGCCGTCGCATCATCCTTGAAATAGTGCACGACCTGATCCGGCCTTGCCGCCGCAAAAATCTTCTTGGCTTTCCCCTCATATAATAACGGCCCCATCCCGTCCATATTCGTCTCCACCCTCATGCGCTATTGCGCAAGGATTTCAATCAGCTCATCCACCGACTTAGGAGTCCCTATGAGAATCGGATGACCGAATCGACGCAGGTACTGAAACTCTTTGACCTGTTCGAGCGAACGAATCAGGCTGTGAAAATCTTCCAGCTTGGACGTTTCAAAGTACGTGATGAAGTCCAGATCATCCAACCCACTTGCATGATAGAGTTTTCGCTTGACCGTCTTAATGTAGGGCAATGCCGCCTCGGTATGCTCTCGTATCATCGTAGCTTGCGTATCGTGATCGAGGCTCCACCATTCCGCGCTTTTCCTGACGGGGACCACAATGGCATAAGGATTCGGCCCCACATCGACGGATTCGCTCAAGTCGGTCTTCAGTTGATCGGAAAATCCCGGGACGTAATGGGGTTTCTTGGTTAACCCATGCGCGAGACCGATTTCGGTCAGGTGCTTACCGAAGGCGGTGTTCTGAAGATCTACGAGAAATCGTTGCGTCTCCCTCAACTCGGAGGCATGCAAGCGGAACATGAGATCCGCATAATCGGACAGCCCGCGCATCAGGTACAGATCGACGGCGATATGCTCTCGATGCTGCTCAACCACGCCTTTCAACCGAGCCAACTGCCCGATCCGCATCGCTTGATCCTGCTTCATCCAGGCATCATCCAGACGAAACGTGGCAAACGTGCCGTATACACCGGGGTCCGTCATGAGCTTGTTATGGTCGGCGGCGGCAAAGCAAGGGGTCCCGTAACAGAACAGGCCTGCAAGTATTGCGACTCCCATGGCCGTTTGAATCCTCATCACCGCCCCCCTGCTCTCTTGAGCCGCGTCGATGCCTTTCGCCCACGTTTCCCGAATACCCGGTGGAAGATATCGTCCACATGCCGCAAATAATATTTAGGGTCGAAGCACCCGGCGATTTCCTGCGTACTGAGATGTTTCGTGATAAACGGATCCTCTGCCACCAAGTCGTGAAGCCCTCCGGCACCACGCCATGAAGCCATAGCGCTCCGCTGGACTGCCTCGTACGATTCTTTGCGTTGCGCACCCTTCTCGACGAGCGCCAGCAATAGTCTCTGGGAATAGACAAGCCCTCCCGTCAACTCCAGATTTCGCTTCATGCGATCCGGGTAGACGACCAGACGGTCAACAAGATCCGTGACCCGAGCCAGCATATAATCAATAAGAATCGTGCTGTCCGGCATAATGACACGTTCGACCGAAGAATGGCTGATATCCCGCTCATGCCACAGCGCGACGTTTTCCATCGCCGCCAAACTGTTGGCCCGAACGATACGTGCCAAGCCGCAAAGATTCTCCGAGATGATCGGATTCCGCTTGTGGGGCATGGCCGAGGAGCCTTTTTGGCCTTCCGAAAAATACTCCTCCGCCTCCAGCACCTCGGTACGCTGAAGGTGCCGGATTTCCGTCGCGATTTTTTCAATCGTGGCGGCCAGCAGCGCCAGCGCGGTCGCATAGGCCGCATGTCGGTCACGCTGCACCACTTGATTCGATACCGGCTCACACGCCAACCCCAGCTTGCCGCACACATACTCTTCAATCTTGGGGCCTTGATGCGCAAACGTCCCCATCGCGCCGGACAGCTTACCTACGGCAATATGGCTTCGAGCCTGCTGCAGCCGCTCCACATGGCGGCTCACCTCTTCGTGCCACAGCGCCATCTTCAGCCCGAATGAAATCGGTTCGCCGTGAATGCCATGGGATCGCCCGACCATGACCGTACGCTTATGTCGTAGCGCTTGTTTTTTCAGCGCAACGAGCAGTCCCTTGACACCGTCCAAAATCAGGTCCAGCGCCTCGGTCATCTGAACAGCCAACGAGGTATCGACAATGTCGGAAGAGGTCAACCCCATGTGCAGGAACCGATGCTCAGGTCCGACGGAATCCATGAGCGACTCCAGAAAGGCAATCACGTCGTGTTTCGTGACCAGTTCGATCTCGGCAATTCGATCGACATTGATCTTTGCCTTCTTCCGGATCTTCTCCGCAGTCCCACGAGGTACCTGACCTGCGCGCTCGAACGCCGCGCAGGCCTGCAGTTCCACTTCCAGCCAGATTTCATACTTATGCTTTAGCTCCCAGATAGCCTTCATCCGGGGACGCGTGTAGCGATCAATCATTTCTTCACCAGTAAGGAGTAAGGGGTAAAGGGTAAGGGGTTGCGGTTGTTCAGAGTGCAATCGGTCTTCATACTTCCCCTCACTCCTTACTCCTCACCCCTAACGCCGCTTTGCGTTTTCGTTCCAGTCGCGTATCCGTAGCCAACACCTTGTCCAATATTCCATTAACGAACTTGGAGGCCTCCTCGTCACCGAAACCTTTCGCCAATTCGACCGCTTCGTTCAGCGTCACCTTCGCCGGCACATCCACCATCCAGAACAATTCATAGAGACCGGCACGGAGAATGTTGCGGTCGACAATGGGCATGCGGCTGACCTTCCAATTCGTGGCATAGGTGCCGATCAACTGATCCAGCTCCTCCCGTTTCTCCAACACGCCGGCAACGACCCGCTCTGCAAATATTTTCGTATCCTCATCGGGCGTGAGGGGCTTCCAAAACTCTTCGAGCCACAGTCCCGGACCTTTATGGATGTCGTACTGAAACAAGATCTGCAAGGCCCACTCACGAGCCTGATGGCGCGATCCCATGGCTATCGGCCATGCCTTCGCGAAACCCGCTTTGGAAGGAGCGTCACGCCGGATTCGTCCGCCGGTGACGCCATCGCGGCGATCTGTCTGAGCACGTGAACCATATCCAGCGCCGACTTTGCGGCATCGCCCCCTCGATCAAATTTTTCGGGATCGGCTCGCTCGACTGCTTGCGCCACCGTTTCCGTCGTCAACACTCCGAAGATGATCGGCACCCCGGCATCCAACGCCGCTTGCGCAATGCCCCGGCTGGCCGCGGAACAAATATAATCAAAATGCGGCGTATCCCCGCGAATCACGGCGCCTAAACAAATCACGGCGTCAAACCGCTTGGTCATGGCCATTGTTCGGGCGGCCAAAGGGATTTCAAACGCCCCCGGCACCCGCACCACATGAATATTCGCATCCTTGACGCCATGCTTGGACAAACCGGCGAGACAGGATGAGAGCAATTTCCCCGTCACGGATTGGTTGAACTTCGCCGCAACGATACCGATTCGTAATCCGGCTGCCGCACGAGATTTTGGGCTGAGCTTCATTGCAACCTTATCCGCAGATCACACATCAACAAATCTTTTCGGCTTGAAGACGTGCGCCGTGAGAACAGCATGTGCGCTGTTCGACCTCACACCTTCTTCAGAATATGTCCCAGTTTCTTTTTCTTCGTCCGCAGATATTTTACGTTCGCTTCTCGTGGAGCCATCTCGATCGACACCCGCTGGACCACTTTCAATCCATACCCTTCGATGCCGACGATCTTCCGCGGATTGTTTGTGATGAGCTTGATCTGATGCAGCCCTAAATTCGCGAGAATCTGCGCTCCCACGCCGTAGTCTCTGAGATCGGCCTTGAACCCCAGCTTCAAATTCGCTTCGACCGTATCGCTCCCCTTATCCTGAAGCCGATACGCCTTGATCTTGTTGAGCAGACCGATCCCGCGCCCTTCCTGATTGAGATAGAGCAACACTCCTCGGCCGGCCTTCTCAATCACCTTCATCGCCGCATGTAATTGATCACGGCAGTCGCAACGCAACGAACCCAGCGCGTCAGCCGTCAAACAGCCGGAATGCACCCGCACCAGCGTCGGCTCCTTCAGATCCACCCGCCCCTTCACCAACGCAATATGCGTAATTCCGTCGATTTGGTTTTCGAACGCGACCGCCTCGAATTCCCCGAACATGGTAGGAAGCTTCGCGCTGGCCATGCGCCGGACAAACGTTTCCTGGCGCATCCGATACTCGATCAACGCCTTCACGGTGACCATCGTCAGCTTGTGCCGTTTCGCAAACTTCGCCAGCTCCGGCACCCGCGCCATCGTGCCGTCTTCGTTCATGATCTCGCAAATCACCCCGGCCGGAGACAATCCGGCCAACCGGGCCAAATCGACGGATCCCTCCGTCTGACCGGCACGTTTCAAGACCCCGCCCTGTTGTGCTTTCAGCGGGAAAATGTGGCCGGGACGAGCAAGGTCGCTCGGCTTCGTTCGTGGATTGATCGCGACCTGAATCGTTTTCGCACGGTCGGCGGCGGAAATTCCGGTCGTAATGTCTTTACGCGCATCAACCGATACCGTAAATGCGGTCCCGAATGTTGCCGTGTTCTCGATAGCCTGAGGAGGCAGCTGCAAGGCCTCCACACGCTCAGGCGTCAGCGCCAAACAGATAAGGCCACGCGCATGCTTCGCCATGAAATTCACGGCTTGCGGAGTTACCTTCTCCGCCGCAATGACGAGATCGCCTTCATTCTCCCGGTCTTCATCATCCACCAGGATGATGATCTTGCCTTTTTTAATGTCCCGTATCGCCTGTTCTATACTGTCAAATGGGTTGGTCATCGTGTCACGATTCCATACGGTTGAGTAAATCAGGCAATGCGCAAGCAATGTACCATTGAACATTGGGCATTGTCACGAGCCGAGGTTCTGTTATAGTTTGCGATTCGTATGGCTAAACACGGCGAGACCCATGAGGACGCCCCCTCCGATCCCGACATCATGACACCCTCCGACGAGGAGCTGTCGAATATGTCGTCTGCCGTCGAACTTGGCCCGCCTGCCGATGACAGCCAGAGCACACAGCATGCACCTACAGAAAACACATCTCTCGTGCCGTCCACGGCGCTCCAGCAGTATCTCGCGGAAATTCGCCGCTATCCGTATCTTTCCAAAGAGGAAGAACTTCGGCTGTTTCAGGAATACCAGACACATGGCAGCCGGGAAGCAGCCGTCAAGCTCATCATGGCCAATTTGCGTGTCTCGGTAGCAATCGCCTCAGAATATCTCCACACCGGCGCCGATCATATGGACCTGATTCAAGAGGGCAACGTCGGCCTGATGCATGCCATCAAGAAATTCGACCCGGCGAAGAACGTTCGCTTCTATGCCTATGCCGCCTGGTGGTCGCGAGCCTATATTCTCCGGTACCTGCTCAATACCTATCGGTTGGTCAAGATCGGCACGACCCAGGATCAGCGCAAACTCTTCTATAACCTGAAAAAGGAAAAAGCCAAACTCGAGCGGGAAGGATTCGCCCCGGACACGAAACTGCTGGCCGACCGTTTAAACGTCCGTGAACGGGACGTCATTGAGATGGATCAACGGCTGGGGAATTGGGAACTGTCCCTGGACCAGCCGATCGGCGAAAACCAAGACGGGAGTCTCTTTGATATCCTCCCCTCGCAGCAACAACCCGCCGACGAACAACTCGCCGACCACCAGTTACGCCTGCTGTTTCGAAGCAAGCTCGCTGAGTTCATCAAGACCTTGGAAGAACGGGATGAGGATATTTTGAGAAATCGGATCCTCTCCGACAATCCTCTCACGCTGGACGATTTGGGCGACAAATACGGAATTACCAAAGAGCGGACCCGACAACTGGAGGCTAGAATCATCAAACGGCTACGGGACTTCATAAAAAAAGACATCAAAGATTTCGATAGGTTGCGAATATAGTGCTCGTCTGTTCCGACTCCCCCTCTCGGCAAAAGACCCCTGGCATCCTTCCTTCTTAATCGGATATGATACCACCGCCCCTTATTCTGGGAGGGGTCAATAAAATCCTTTCGGTCCCCCCCTTGACTTGGACCAATACCGAGCTATCTACGGTCCGACTTATGCAAGATGGGGCCTGCGGCGTGTTGTGACCGTCACAGGTCGGTACGATCGAGCCGAAACCCATCCCACATCGCTCACAATGTTGGGTTAACTTTCATCAGGAGGAGGAGGTTCTGTCATGAGCGCAGCTACAAAGGAAAAGAAGGACGTCGCCAAGGGTTTCCAACCCCTGGGGGATCGCTTGTTTGTCACCTACACCGAGGAACTGGAACGGACCGCCGGCGGGATTTATGTGCCGGACTCCGCAAAAGAAAAGCCCCAGCGGGGCATCGTGCGAGCAATCGGCAAGAAAGTCGAGAACATCAAGGTCGGGGACCAGGTCTTGTTCGACAAGTACTCCGGAACTAAGCTCCGGATCGAGGACGAAGAATGCCTGATCTTGAAGGAAGAGGATATTCTCGGCCTGTTTACGGAATAGGATACGTAGGCGCCACACGCCGACACGTCCCAAGTCGGTGCGTCGCCTTATGACACGATGACGTTTTCAACGTGAGTAACTTTTAGACTACAACGGAGGACACACATGGCAAAGCAACTGATGTACGGTGACTCGGCGCGGTCGTCCATCCTGAAAGGGGTGAACCAACTCGCGGACGCCGTGAAAGCGACGCTCGGCCCGAAGGGCCGGAATGCGATTTTGGACAAGAAATTCGGCGCGCCGACGATCACCAAGGACGGCGTCACCGTCGCGAAAGAAGTCGAGTTGAAGAACCCCTATGAGAATATGGGCGCCCAACTCGTGCGCGAAGTCGCCAGCAAGACCAGCGATATCGCGGGCGACGGCACCACCACAGCGACCGTATTGGCCCAGGCCATTTACCGCGAAGGCGTCAAGAACATCACCGCCGGCGCGAACCCGATGGAAATCAAGCGGGGCATCGACAAGGCCGTCGACGTCGTCACCGACGAGCTCAAGAAGCTCAGCAAGCCGTGCCAGACCAAAACCGAAATCTCCCAGGTCGGGACGATCTCGGCCAACAACGACAAGACCATCGGCGATTTGATCGCGGAAGCCATGGAGAAGGTCGGCAAGGACGGCGTGATTACGGTCGAAGAAGCCAAGTCGATGACCACCTCACTCGATGTGGTCGAGGGCATGCAGTTCGATCGCGGATACATCTCCCCATATTTCGTGACCAACGCCGAACGGATGGAAGCCTCCATCGAAGAACCGCTCATCCTGATCAATGAAAAGAAGATCAGCAGCATGAAGGACCTGCTGCCGCTCCTCGAGCAAGTGGCCAAGATGGGCAAGCCGCTCGTCATCCTTGCCGAAGAAGTCGAAGGCGAAGCGTTGGCGACGCTCGTGGTCAACAAGCTGCGCGGCACCTTGAACGTTGCCGCCGTGAAAGCCCCTGGCTTCGGCGATCGCCGCAAGGCCATGCTGGAGGATATCGCCATCCTTACCGGCGGCCAGGTGATTTCCGAAGACATCGGCATCAAGCTGGAGAACGTCAAGCTGACCGACCTCGGCCGTGCCAAACGTGTGGCGATCGACAAGGACAACACCACGATCGTGGAAGGCTACGGTGACCCCAAGAAGATCGAAGGCCGCGTCAAGCAGATCAAGGCTCAGATCGACGAAACCACCTCGGACTACGATCGCGAGAAGCTGCAAGAGCGGCTGGCGAAAATCGTCGGCGGTGTGGCCGTCATCAATGTCGGTGCCGCGACCGAGACCGAAATGAAGGAAAAGAAAGCCCGCGTCGAAGACGCGCTCCACGCAACCAAAGCGGCCGTGGAAGAGGGGATCGTTCCCGGCGGCGGAACGGCCTACCTCCGCTGCCTCAAGGGTCTCGACGGCATCAAGGACATCTCCGCCGAGCAGAAAGTCGGCGTGGACATCGTCCGACGCTCGCTCGAAGAACCGATCCGTCAGATCGTGACCAACGCCGGCGGAGAAGCATCCGTCGTCGTCGGAAAGGTCAAAGAGGACAAGACCACAAACGCCGGCTACAACGCGGCGAACGATGAATATGTGGACATGATCAAGGCCGGCATCATCGATCCGACCAAGGTGTCGCGCTGCGCCCTGCAGAACGCGGCCTCCGTCGCGGGTCTGATGCTCACGACCGAAGTCATGATCACTGAAATCCCGGAAGAGAAGAAGGAACCGGCCGCCGGCGGACATGGACATAGCCACGGCATGGAGGGGATGTACTAACTCAGCGCTGAAAACTGAGGACTGAGTCCTCAGGACTGAGGGCTGAGAGTGCTATCAGCAGATTCACGATAGCTTGGACCGAAGAACGACGGCCCCGGTGGTGATCCCGCCGGGGCCGTCGTGTTTTTACATGCTGCCTTTGCGCATCGGAGCCGAACGACTCTCGGTAGGCCCCCTCACGACACCCTCATGCACGGAGGACCCCCTACTCCGATCGGTCAGGCCGGCCAGGCTAGGAATACAGTGCTGCGGCTCCGTACCAACACATCTGCCGTCCTCCGCCGGACTTGGCCGCAAAGAGAGCCCGCCCGGCATGACGAATCAGGATATCGCTTGTGAACCCATCTTTGGGAAATTCTACGGCACCGATACTGATGTCTATGACGATGGATTCCCCCTCGGTCAAAATGGGCTTGGTGAATACATCCAACATCTTGCCCGCAGTCACCTCGACGAATTTTTGATAAATCGGGGCGTCCATCAACACAATGAATTCATCGCCTCCCGTTCTCGCAATCGTATCGGCTTCCCGGACACATTCCCGCAGACGATTGGCCGCCATACGGAGAAGATCATCGCAGACACGGCGCCCCAAGCGCTCATTCAGCAATTTGAAGTTATCGAGCCCGACACAGAGAACACAAATCGGATGAACCGCTTTACGAGCATGCATCACCATCTGATTGAGCCGTTCCATTAAGATCCGTCGATTGGCCAAACCCGTCAGGGAATCATGCGATGACGGAACCGCTTCATGATCTTCCATATGGTGACGTTCGACGCCTTGCCGGACGGCAAGAAACAATTCCGCACCGTCGATCGCCCCCTTTTGCAAATAGGCATCCGCCCCATACTCCTTGGCTCTGTCCATCAGAGATTCATGTTGCGCACCAGTCAACACCACAATAGGCATTTCAGGGTATGCCTGCTTGAGACGTTGCAGCCCCTCCATGCCGCTGACATCGGGAAGGGATAAATCCAACAAGACCGCATCAATTTGGACCGCCTGTAATGTTTCCAGCGCATCACTCAACCGGCTCACATGCGTCAACTGGATGGGATTGGATTCGACTTCGGTCAATAATGCTGTGACCAGCCGCGCATCACCAGGATTATCCTCAACCAACAGGACCTGTAAATGCAGCGGCCTCGTCGAGACCTGGCGCTCCTCAATCGTCTTTGCCTCAGAGATATCCTTCATCGTCAGACCACCATCAGTGAAAGCACACACATAGCCTATTTACGGACTGCCTTCCTCTCTGTCTTCCCCCATGGGCTACTCAGGCGGCTCTTTAGACGGCAACATAGCAATGGTACACCAGAAGTCGTCCAACCGCGCCATCGCACGAAGATAGTCCTCTAATTCGACCGACTTTGTGACATACGAATTGGCATAGTTCCCATAACTGGCCGCCACATCTTCCTGGGCTTTAGAACTCGTCAGGACAATGACAGGAATCTTGAACAGCTCTGGGTCGTTTTTGATTTGTTTCAAGACTTCGAGTCCGTGAGTTTTAGGAATATTGAGGTCGAGCAGGATCAGATCAGGCCTTGGCACGTCGGCATAGGGTGCCGCCTTCCGCAGAAAGCCCAGCGCCGCTTCACCGTCGTTGACCGTGTGCAGGTGGTGCGGGACCTTGACCTCCACCAAAGCTTCTCTTGCAAGACGTACATCCGCGGCATTGTCTTCCACCAACAGAATATCGATTGTCCGTCTCTCAGCTTGAACCATAAATCGATGTTCCTTTCAGGCTGTCAGGACGTTGCAACATTCCCCGGCAGCGCGACCGCGTCACACCAGAACTCGTTCATCCTCGCCATGGTGGAAAAGTATTCCTCCAACTCGACCGGCTTCGTCACATATGAATTCGCGCGGCTGCCATAACTGGCATCTATATCTTGCTGGGCTTCCGAACTTGTCAACACAATGACAGGAATGTTGAGCAACTCAGAATCGTATTTGATCTCCCGCAGCACCTCCAACCCATGGACTTTGGGAATATTCAGATCCAGCAAGATCAAATCCGGTCGCTGGGCTTCGGCATAGAGCCCCGCCTTCCGCAGAAAATCGAGTGCCGATTGGCCGTCATTGACGGCATAAAGATTGTAGGGGATTTGGGCCTCCATCAAGGCCTCTTTCATCAGACGCACATCCGCCGGATTATCTTCCACCAGCAAAACATTGATTATCTCCCTCTCTCTTTTGACCATATCATTCTCGCTCCTTCCGGCCTGTCAGAGCTTCGCATGACCAATGTGACTCACAACCCTATGCTGCAGCATCCCTCATAGATGGAACCCTTTCGGACGATGACGCTTCCCCCCGTAGCGTAAATCGAAACGTGGCGCCCAGGTCCTTGACCGACTCGACCCAAATACGACCACCGTGATACTCGATGATTTTCTTCGTAATCGCCAACCCCATGCCATGACCGGGATATTCTTCTCTTGTATGGAGCCGTTGAAAAATCACGAACACACGGTCTCGATGCTCCGGCTCAATCCCGATCCCGTTGTCGGTGACCGCGAATTCCCACTCCACACCCTCCTCCGTCGATGCTCGGCGAGCCGTGACATGAACAACAGGCTTCCGGTCACTGCGAAACTTGATCGCATTGCCGATCAGGTTTTGGAACACCTGCATCAACTGCGCGGCCTCGCCCGACACCACCGGCAATGCATCGTACGTCACCTCTGCCTGCGCGTCCTTGATAGCATGTTCCAAGTTCTTGATTGCAGCCTGCAGGCAGTCCGTGGCATTGAGCAGACTAAACGGTCGTTGACTGCGTCCGACCCTCGAATAGAGCAATAACGCGTCGATCAGATGTTTCATTCGTGTGGCGCCGTCGATGGCGAAACCGATAAACTCGTTTGCATCCTGATCGAGCTTGTCTTTGTACCGCCGAGCCAAGAGGCCGCAATAGCTCGACACCATGCGAAGCGGTTCCTGGAGGTCATGCGACGCCGCATAGGCGAACTGTTCCAATTCATTGTTGGAGCGTGACAACTCCAGGGTCTGTTTCGCCAATCTCTTTTCCGCCAACTTTCGTTCACTGATATCGAGCACAATGGCCAGGACGTATCCCTGCCCGGCCAGGTCAATGGGATTCAGCCCTATTTCCACCGGAAACTCCGATCCATCCTTGCGTAGACCGAAGAGATCCCGGCCCTCTCCCATCCCCCGTGCCGTCGCCTCTCGCATGTAGGCCTCACGGTTACCCGAATGGCCCTTTCGGTATTGCCGCGGCAGTAACATCTCGATCGGTTGCCCTAAGAGCTCTTCCCGCTCGTATCCGAACTGCACTTCGACCTGATGATTCACCATCTGAATTGTTCCATGGGCATCAGCCATCAACATGCCACACGGCGCTGATTCCACGACCAATTTGAATCTATCTTCCGCCGACTTACGTGCGGTGATATCCACGACCGTGGCGACGACCTGCCGCACCCCGTGTGACTGGAATGGGCTTAAACCGATTTCGACCGGCACTTCCGTCCCATCTTTACGCAGTCCGTAGAGTTCTTTCCCCACTCCCATCGCCCGCTGCAACGGCGCCTGCATGTACTGATCACGCAAGCCTGAATGGGCTGCGCGATACCGCTCCGGCACCAATTGCTCAATCGACTGCCCGACCAATTCCGTTCGGTGATAGCCGAACAGGTCTTCCATTTGCCGATTAACGAACGTGATCACCCCGCGCACATCGACCACCACCATCCCGCAGGGGGCGGATTCCACCATGTGACAAAATTGGGTGTCCGCCGATCGCTCATCGTTCATCGCGACATGCTCCATCTTACTATTCCTGTTCCCGTCATGATGGCTTCCCGACCACCTCCTCCAGGGGTCCCTGCAAAGTTTCCTCGACTGTTTTCAACAGCATGTCGGCTGTAAAGGGTTTCGAGAGAAATCTCTCCCCCTTCTTCCATGTCTTGGGTCTCATCGTCGACATCATCAACACCCGGAGCCCCGGCGTGCGGCTGGCCAACTGATCAACCAGCTCATGCTCGCTCATCTCCGGCATCACTTGATCCACGACCAACAGATCAATCGGACCCTTCATCTGCTCGACCAATGTCAGGGCACGTGAAGGACTGTTGGCCTCCAGCACCTGATACCCCTGCCGCGCCAGCACTTCATGGGTGAACGCCAAGACACTTTCTTCATCGTCTACAATCAGCACCGTTTCTTCCCCATCCCTCCGAGCGGCAGAAGCTCCGTTGGCAAACATCAATGATGATTCATCGATTTCCACCAGAGGAATCACCACCTCGAATACGGACGGAGCGTCGGCGTCGCGTGACACAAAAAGATAGCCCTGTAGCTCTCCGAGCGTCTCCAGCACGGAGTCCAGACCGAATCCTGCCTCTCCGATCTCCTCCTTCCCCAACAACTCCTCTCTCTGCTCTACAGGATCATCGTCCCGCATATCGGCATTCAACATGGCCCGAAGCGTCACCACCACATAGGCTCCGCCGAACATCAACCCGTACCGTTCCGCCTGATCGCATGTCGCTTCCCATGTTCTCGTTTCGATCCTCACACCGATATCGTCGGACCGTCCCTCGGTCAGGTTCATCGCCAAAACCATCAGAACCTGTTCCACCTGACTCGGATTGGCCTTCACCCTGCCGACCAGCGGTTCGGTCACACATTGAACCCGACGCGAGACTCCAATAATCAGGCGAATCAGCCGTTCGGCGTCCGCGATCAGCAAATTGATATCCAAGAGTGATTGCTCTTGCACGCAATTCCGCCCCAGCGCCAGCAACTGCCGCGTGATAGTCGCAGCTCGCATCGTCGCTTTGTGAATATGCCTGATTCGACCATAGGAGGGGGACTCAACCTCCGTCTCTCCCAACATGAGGTCCGCAAAGCCATTGATTGCGGTAATCAGATTATTGAAATCATGCGCCACCCCGACGGAGAAATTCCCGAGCGCGGAGAATTGCTGTGCCCGATAAAGCTGAATTTCTGCCGACCTGATCTGCTCTGCCAGCAACCGCTGTTCGGTGATATCCAGAAGAACTCCCTCCCACACGTGAACATCCCGATTCCCTTCACGTACGCCCTGACCTTGATCCAATACCCATCGAATCCCCCCATCTCTACTCACGATTCTGTATTCAACGGAGTAGGACTGGTCCTGCGCAAGGCCTCCGTGGATCATCCGCAAAACTCGTTCACGATCTTCGGCATGAATGAGCGCCACCAACCCTGTGGAAGACTCTTTCGTCATCGCATCAGCTTCATACCCACTCAACTTCGCAATTTGCGGGCTGGCAAACACAAACGGCCATCCCTGACCCGTCGTGCATCGATAGACGACACCGGGAATGTTGCCAACCAGTGATCGGTATCGTGACTCAGCCGTCTTTCGCTCGATCGCATATTGCACGACACGGATCATCGCCTGCCCGTCGACCATGCCCTTAATGATATAATCCTGGGCGCCGCACTTAAGGGCGTCCAATGCCATCCGTTTGTTGTTCGTACCGCTCAAGACCACGATGGGCGCCTCTTTAGCGAGAGGAAGGAGCTTGCGCACCCCATCAAGCCCTTGAGCATCAGGCAAAGACAGATCGAGCAAGATAAGATCGATCGACTCGTGGCTCAGGATTTTAGCGGCATCCGAGAGTCTCCCCGCACAGGTGATCTGGGTTTCAAAGTCAGGGTCTTCGGCGAGCATCATCTGAGCCAATTTTGCATCGCCAAGGTTATCTTCGACCAACAAGATATGCTTCATCGCGCGTTGCCTCCCCGTCTCACATCATCCATGTTCTTCCCGGCCCTCCACTTCGAGCAGGCATAGTATGCTCCTCGCTGGGTGATGCCGGCCTTTCCGGACATAGGACCTATGCCGGTGCAGATCATCCTTCCCCTCACGAACCACACGGACCGATACCATCTTGTGATATCGCACCATGGAGAACCGGCCTGAGATATGACGGACAGGGCCCCGAACAGAGCAATGAACAGCCTGACAGGTAGGCTCGTCTTCTCTATCGGAAAGGACAGGAGGAGACTTAACCGAGGATATCTGGACGGTCGTTTGCAGGAAGCACAGAATGAATGGTTTACGCGAACCTCGCGTAAACACTCGTGATTGTATCAGGAAGAACGAGCGGTCAATATCGCCTGTAACAGCGGGGATGATTCCGGTTCATTGAATAGGGACCGGAAACATTGATTCACCGTTTCCGTATGGCGTTGGTGATCGGCACGAAACCGCTCAGCGGGGTGAGCATGTTCGTTCATGCCATACCCGGCACGGATCGCACACCGCTCTAGCTCCTCGCCGCTTTCCGGCAGCGTGTGAGTCTGAAGATCATCCACCATTTGCAGTTTATGTTCCACATCACGCAGAAAAAGATAGGCGTCCGTCAACTCATCCCGTTTCTGTTTCGACATCAGCTTGTAACGAACGCATCGATTTAATGATCCGATCGTGTTGCGATCAAGCAGCCCGGCCAATCTGTTTCCTGCAATGACTTGAATGGTCTGGACCAGAAACTCAATTTCACGGATACCGCCGATCCCCAATTTCACATTGCGCCGTTCTTGCCGTCGACCGGCGATCTTGGTATCGATCCTATCCTTCACGTCCCGAACATCTCGAACAATGTCGAGAGCATGTTCTAAGTCTAACTGTTCATCTGATCGGCCAAAAACGAACGGCCTCACCATCTTGACGAACATGTGCCCCACATCCCTGGAACCGGCCACCGGCCAGGCCTTGAGCAACGCCAAGCGCTCCCAGACGGCTCCACGCGTGTTGTAGTATTTGGTGTAATCGTCGAGCGACCTGGCCAGTTGCCCTACCGTCCCTTCGGCTCGCAAACGGAGATCCACACGAAAGATATGTCCCTCCTGCGTGTGTTCCGCTAACGCCTTGGTCAGATCACGCGACAGGATCTCGAAATATTCCTCGTTCGACGTCCCGACAGCGCCAGGCTGGGTTTTGCGCCCCGCCTTCGGCACCCGCGTTTCTCCGGCATCCGAGGCATAGACATAGATCAGATCCACATCGGAACTATAGTTGAGTTCGTGCCCTCCCAACTTTCCCATTCCGATGACGGCAAAGCCGGTCTTCGTCCACTCCCCCTGCCCGT
>JAOUPN010000131.1 GCA_029879905.1 Nitrospira sp.
ACCGTCGGCAAGCTTGTGGCGATTGCCGGACGTTCCACTCCCTTTGTCAGGCCCAAGAGGAAGAAAGAGGCTACCATGCTGGCCCCGGTATTCCCCGGACTGACGACCGCATCGGCTTCGTTCTTCTTCACCATTTCGGTGGCGATCCAAATCGACGAATCCCGTTTCTTCCGAACCATCGAGGCCGGAGGCTCGTGCATCGAAACGATTTGTGAGGCATGACGAACAGATAGGCGAGGGTCCCGACATCCGAGACGCGCACATTCTTCCTGCAACAGCGTCTCATCACCGACCAGAATCACGTCAACATCTGATTCCCTGACGGCCTGAAACGCACCTTCGATACAAGGGGCCGGACCGTGGTCGCCTCCGACCGCGTCAAGCGCGATTTTTATACGGGGTGATGTGTTCACGGCTGGCACCGATCAACCCTGCTGCATCTGCGCCCTGTCCGAGCCGTTCAGGCTCGCAGACCGGTACGCACAGCAGGGCATGTGACACAATGTATGGTTGCGAGCAACGTTTGAGGCACGAGACTCGTTGCAGAATCCCGGCCCGTTTTGACCTTCGGCATATGAAAACCGGAGGCATAACGAGAAGAGACACCCACTGGTCATCCAACCCTGAACGAGAGCCCGGCCATTCTCAAGGAACACGGCTCACCATCCGTCAAGCCTCTTCGACTTGAATGACAGCTTTACCCTTGTACGTCCCGCAGTTCAAGCAGGTGTAATGCGGCAACTTCATCTCATGGCACTGAGGACAGACCGACATCCCCGGAGGCGTCATGCGTAGTTTCTGAGTCCGACGCTTATCGCGTCTCGCCCGCGAATGTTTATGTTTAGGATTAGGCATGGATACTCCTTCATTGAAGCACCGGTTCTTTACCGGTCTGCAGGCGCCTGTTGAACCTTCTCTTTCATGGCGCGTAACACATGAAACGGATTTCCCGTCGACTCCACCGCGCACTGGCACGGTCCCTCATTTAAATCTTTCCCACAAGTCATGCACAATCCCCGACAATCCCCCGTACAGAGAGGATGCATCGGAGACGCGAGAATCAACTGTTCTCGCACCATCGGCGCCAACTCAAGATGGTCCCCTACATAATAGTAGAGATCATCGTTGCGTTCTTCCGGCGTAACCTCAATCTCCTCTACGGATTTCTTTTTCCCCCGAACATCCTGTCGTACCGCAGTCTGGGGAGCCTTTCCTTCCCGCTCATACGCGACACGAACCGCAAAGGCCACGGGATCGTCGAATTCTTTCAAACACCGTACACATTGCCGAACGGCCGTCCCTTCTACCACGCCGGTCACACAAATGGTGCGTTCAACGGCGACAAGATCCAGCCCGACCGCCAACACTCCGCGAAGCTTCATATCCTCGTCGGAGACGCCGAGCTCTTCGCCCGTCACATCTCCTGTAATCGCACACCCTTCGGCGGTGATATCCGCGATCTTTGGCGATAGAAGTACCATAGTGGTTCCCGGCGATAGCATCCACCCTATACGTGGCGCTCACCGCTCACGGTGGCTATCGCTCTTCAGCGAAGCTGATGATAGCAATATGCCTGGCTCGCTTAACCGCGACCGTCAGCTCACGCTGGTGGCGCATGCAATTTCCTGAAATACGGCGCGGGACAATACGCCCACGCTCGGTCAAGAAATTTTTCAGCAGCCCCGCGTCCTTGAAATCGATCGATGCCTTGTCGATACAAAATCGGCAGGGCCGTCTTCGCTGAAATAGCCGCCCGCCTCCGCCCCCACGCTCTCCGTCATGACTCCGCTCCATCACTGCCTCCTCATTCTACCGATTTATCCGTGTTCATCCATATCATAGGGTGGCTCTTCATGCGGCGGCAGATCCGATACTCCTCCCCCGCCGTCCTGACGCTTCGGCATAAAGGTCACAGTTTGAGCGACGACCTCGTGCTTGCTCCGTTTCTGACCGTCCTCTGTTTCCCAACGCCTCTGCTGGAGCCGTCCCTCAATAATCGCTCCATTGCCCTTACTGAGGTATTGTCCGCAATGCTCCGCCTGTCGGCCGAACACCACGATGTCCACGAAACAGACTTCTTCCTTCAGATCATCCCCTTGCTTGAATCTGCGACTTACTGCCAATCCAAAACTCGCCACCGGGGTGCCGCTTGGCGTATACCGCAATTCTGGATTTCTCGTCAGATTCCCCAGGAGAATGACCTTATTAAACCCTGCCACCGGTAGACTCCTGAGCCGAAGGCTCCGCAGGCCGTTTTGGCGTCAATTCCTTCTCATGATGAATCGTCAGGAATTTAATCACGTTGTCTTCCATCCGATAGGCCCGCTCCAATTCACCGACCGTGTTGTTGGGTGCCTTAAAGTAGAAGTGGGCATAGGTCCCCTTCCGCTCACGACGCACCTCATAGGCAAGTTTCTTCTTGCCGAGATTTTCGGCCTTAATGAACTCCGCACCGGTCTTTTCAGCCACACCCTTCATCTTATCGATGAGCGTGTTGGTATCCTCGTCGGAGAGGGACGGACGGATAATAAACAGAGACTCGTAGAGCTCCATGTAGCAATCCTCCTGGGCAAAGGCCCCCGAACCACTCGGGAGCGAGGTGTAGGGCAACTTATATGCTAGGTGCTTCGAGCTGGAGACGGTACCACAGGGTGGAAATGGCTGTCAACAAAGGGGGCGCTCAAGGGATGGACACCGACTGATTACACATATGGCCTACCCTTTTGAAACGTGTGTTCTATTAATTTTACGGCCATACCGACTCCATGTTCTTTTTTCATCATCGCACTCAGGCATTTGGCCTTCTCATTGATAGGTGTGACATCGAATGTATCCGCTAAACCTGAGTAATCGGTGCGATCAACACTGATATAGCATACCGTCACATCATGGCCGGCAGTACGCAAGCCGTTTGCCGACGAAAAGAACGGGACAATATCTCCATCACTTCCACTGGTTTGAATGCCAATTCGCACTTGCCATGTCCTCACAGATCAGGGCATCTGCGACTCTGCACATGCCATGAATCCCTCCGATGGCAGTATACGCACCTCTTCATATCCCTACAATAAGACAGCCTCGCACGATGAGTTACACTTGACTCCAACCTTCACGCTCCTAACAATGGTTCTATTGGAAGCCATAATTCTCACAGCCGGGCGCGGCGAACGGATCCGACAACGTACCGATAATATCCCCACGCCCTTACGTAACGTTAAGGGGAAGTGCCTATCGAATAGCACACGAAATCTTGCTACCGTTGGCATGGCTGAACCGCCAATCAGTCATGTCCATCCGGGGGGAACAGCTTGAAGCCGTGCCGGGAGATGACTCAAGTTATACCGCTACCATCCGGTATTCGGTTAAGGGGTGGTATGATATTGGCTCCCCTGAGCGATTCCATTCTCCGGACATGAAACTGAGCTCGAGAAGCAAATCACAGGTGGGATGACATGGGACAAGAGATAGGATCCAGTCAGTTCAGGCCGGAGGATTTTCAACGCTTTCAGGACAGACTACGCCAGGAAACCACCCTGCTCGGCGAATGGTTTGCCCAAAGAGTCCTGAGTGATCACGGCAAGATGGGAGGCTTTGAGCTCGAAGTCTGGCTGGTGGATGAGCATAGCAGGCCCAAGGCAGTCAATGATGCCTACCTCACATTGACTGAGGCGAGAAATCTGCCGGTCGTACCGGAACTGGCCCGTTTTAATGTTGAGCTGAATAGTGAGCCACGCCTGCTGCAAGGCGATGTATTGAGTCGTATGCGGTTCGAGCTGGATTCGACCTGGCGCCAATGCTGCGAACTTGGACGACAAATAGATACCTCCCTGATGATGATCGGTATTCTGCCCACAGTGAAGGACAGTGAACTGACGCTGGCTAATATATCGAATGCGAAACGGTTTCTGGCACTCAATGATCAGGTCTTGCGTCTGCGAAATGGTCGACCGCTGGAGATTGAAATCGATGGCCGGGAAACATTGCGCACGCAACATGGTGATGTGATGTTGGAGTCGGCCGCGACGTCATTTCAATTGCACGTCCAAGTCGCTGTGAGTCAGGTACTGCGCTATTACAATGCGGCACATGTTCTATCCGCTCCGATGGTGGGCATCAGCGCCAACTCACCTTATCTGTTTGGCCGCGATTTGTGGGACGAGACCCGTATCCCGCTGTTTGAGCAGGCGGTGGCGATGGAGGATATTTATGGCCGTGAGGGCGGCCGGGCCGGACGCGTCACCTTTGGCGCCCGATACATCGAATCATCGGTCCATGAATGTTTTCTCCGCAATCTCGACTGTTATCCCGTATTGTTACCGGCCCATCTTGATGCACCGCCGGAAGAACTGGCACATCTCAGGCTTCATAACGGGACCATCTGGCGCTGGAACCGTCCTCTGATAGGTTTTGACGCCAAGGGCACGCCGCATGTGCGTATTGAGCACCGCGTTGTGCCGGCCGGGCCGACGGTGATCGATGCCGTCGCCAATGCGGCTCTGTTTTTTGGCGCACTTGAATCCATGGCCCATTCCGACATACCGGTAGAGCGGCGGCTTGGGTTTGAGCAGGCGCGGGCGAATTTTTATGCCGCCGCCAAACATGGGTTACGGGCGGAGCTGGTCTGGCTGGACGACAAAAGGGTTTCCATACTGGAGTTGCTGGAGCATGAAATCCTACCCATGGCCAGGCAGGGCTTGCAATCGCTCGATGTGAATGAGGCGGATGCCGATGATTTTCTGGGTGTGATCGAGGCGCGAATACAAACACGGTGCAATGGTGCGGCATGGCAGCGTCAGTATGTGGCCCGCCATGGTGCGAATATGGAGCAATTGGCATGTGCGTACCATCAACGTCAACAGCAGGGGCAACCGGTGCATGAGTGGTCTGTTTGAATCGTGACGATGTTAAGAGTCTTTGAGACAGTACCGGAAGGATTTCTTGATGCCCGGCCAGAGGCGCTGGATGACCTGCTGGGTGGTCCAGTCCTGATTCATCTGTCTGGCAGACAGCAGCCTGCGCTGTTTGTTTCGATCCTGCTGCATGGCAATGAGCCGACGGGTCTGTTCGCTGTGCAGGCCCTGTTAAAAGACTATGCCGAGCAAGAGCTGCCACGCGCCCTGTCGATCTTTGTCGGTAATGTCAGTGCCGCCAAGGAGAACATGCGACGCCTAGATCAACAACCGGACTACAATCGCGTCTGGGGCATGGATGCCGAGACTGCCGAGGGCAGAATGATGGCTGCGGTGCTGGATGATATGACCGAGCGTGGAGTGTTTGCCAGTGTCGACCTTCACAATAATACCGGCCTCAATCCCCATTACGCCTGCATCAACAAACTGACGATTCCGTTTTTGCAACTGGCATCCTTATTCAGTCGTACCGTTGTCTACTTCACCCGCCCCGAGGGGGTGCAGAGCATGGCATTTTCCCATCTGTGTCCGGCGGTGACGCTCGAGTGCGGTCAACCGGGGCAGGCCTATGGCGTCGAGCATGCGCGGGATTATCTGGCGGCCTGTCTCAATCTACACGAGATACCAACGCACCCGGTTGCCGCACATGATGTCACTGTGTTTCATACGGTTTCTACCGTGAAGGTGCCCGAGGGAGTCAGCTTTGCCTATGGTCTGCGCGATGTGCAATTGCAATTCATCGATGATATCGATCACTTCAACTTCAGCGAGTTGCCGGCCGGCACCAAGTTTGGCTGGCAGCATGACGAGACTGCTAAACTTGAGTGTCAGGATGAGCACGGCAATGATGTCAGTGATCGGTATTTCAGCTATCCTGACGGCAGGATGGAACTGGCGGTTTCGGTGATGCCGTCAATGTTGACACGGGATGTACAGGTGATCCGTCAAGACTGTTTTTGCTATCTGATGGAACGCATGGAGTTGCCGGATAATCTGCAGTTGCTGCCGGAGCAGAGACCGCAGACATAACAAAAGCGCACGCCGTTTCACGACTCTCAAGGCAAGCAGTTGCCTTGAATCATTTCACGAGTTATTGACAGTCGTTAAATTGCTTCGCTAAACCTTCCGCACTAAAAGAATAGCTCTCACCCGTCGCTGCCAATCGAGAGTTTACAAGTTTCCCTCTCCAATGCGGATATTGTGTTAATGCACTGCAAAATGATTCCTTGGCGTCTGCATATTCCTTTTTGAATTTGCATTGCTTGTCGCTCAGACAGACACAGCCCTCTCGACTTCCGTTGTTCGCCTCGATACAGCTCATCACCTTTTCGCCCAATCTATCAATTGAGGCACTTATTTTTGACGCTGCGGCTATTTCTTTCTTATCCGTCAAATCAATTGCACCAGCTATGGCAAGCCCGCTAACCAGCAAGACTGTTATTCCAGCGATGACGGCAAATAGGTTTTTCATGTTCACTCTCCTCCGCTAGATTCCTTCACCTATCGATCAATCGCTACCACATCGACGCATCCGAACCGACATCGGATGGAACGAACTATTATGCGCGCGATCAGATTAAGTTTTTACCTTTCTCCAAAATGGCGTCAATAATATCCTCTATCTTTACAGGTGCT
Organism: Nitrospira sp.; assembly: GCA_029879905.1. GTDB lineage: Bacteria > Nitrospirota > Nitrospiria > Nitrospirales > Nitrospiraceae > Nitrospira_D. The sequence continues at coordinate 6,546 of JAOUPN010000131.1, forward strand.
ATGCCTGGGGCTTCTCTCACCCCGGCACCCACATCTGTATACGCGATTACCATCGCCTTCCCTGCGATCTAGAAGTTTCCTTGAGTTACATTCCGGTTTACTCACACTCCTCTTCATACGAATTCCATAACTCATGAGTCATGCCTGCCCCAGCTTATCTTTGTAGGTCTTTACTCACGGATGCTCGAGCATATCATCATCCTGAGGAGTCCAAGACTGGAACCGTTCTGACGGTCGCCGATTACAGGACGTCTCTAGCGCGTCTATTCGGTGATTCGAACCGACTCGATCTTTGCCTCAAGCGCGGCCTGTTCCTCCGATGCAACAGGAATACCATCGAGCCACACTCGCTTGAGGCTGGGCAACTTAAGGAGCACCGAAACGACGCGCTTCGGGTCGAGAGGGTGACAGTCATCAGCATTGCCTAGAGATAGATACTCGAGATGAGGCAGATCACAAAGCAGAGGGAGGTCGTCCTCGCTCACCTTGGTCGCCCACAGGTCTAGCGAGCGAAGCTGCTGCATTTTGAGCAGTGCGCGCAAACCCGTCCCGCTAACATTGGTTGCACCAAGATCCAACGACGAGATAGTCTTTGATCTGGCGAGCCGTTTGGCCATGGCATCATCGAATTGTGTGGCCTCAACGTCCAATGTGCGCAGGCGAGGGAGTGAAAGCATTGCAGCAAGAGCTCGGTGTGTCAGCTCGCTATCCTGCGCACCGATCTCTTCAACCGTCTGGCACTGCGATACACAGATGAGATCGCTTTCAGACATGGAATAGCATCGAAACGATCGTAGAGTTGTGGCTTGATCAAAGTACGCGAGACTACCGGGACCACGGATGCATAGGACATCCAGTTCCGTCAGACCAGGAAGGCGAATGACATGGCGCATCGCGCGGCGCGTGACATTGCACCAAAGCCATAGCTGCCGTACCGATTGCAGCGCCGCCAACCGGGTAACATGCCTCACAGTGACAAGGCCGATTTTTGTAATGGAAAGCTTGGGAATAACTCCGACAGCCTGCACCGAAGCAACAGCGGAGTTGCCAATATCGCCATCGAGGTGATACCAACCATCGTTATCTGGACATGCAGGTGAAGTCATGCTGCCCAACATTCATGATGAGAGGCGTGCCGCCCTCAGCATCGGTACGAACTGCCTGTTATGTTTCATATGTCGTAACATCATCTTGGTTTCTGAAAATGATTTTGCGGCCATCAGAGAATGACAGGGAGACGCCCACACCTCTTTGAATTGGTATGGGTTCAATTGCCTTTATCTCACTTCCTACAACACCGCACTTCCTACCAAGATCGATGATTTTGTACTCGGCTTTTATCTCGTGGGCCACAAATGACTCAGGTCCTGATTTTGCCACATGCCAAAAAATGACACCGGAATCTAAGATAAGACGGTGCCAAACAGACCCGACTCTGAAATAAATGACATTCGCGGGTTCGGCCAGCACTCCGCCATAGTGGTATTCTTGGCATAGAAGGGCCTTGAGAGTTTCGCCATCGACGCTTGGCCACTGGCCATGAATCTCAAAGTCAACAGGCTTCATGTTTACGAAACATAATTTGAAGGTAGAGGGCGCCCAAACGGTCGACAAAGACGACTCGGAGACTAATGAACATCTGTCGGTTTAGGAGAGGTGTCCCCTACCGAAGTCGCCATGCGCCCAGAGTCACGCGAACAAGGAGACTGTCCAAGGTATAGGCCAACACAGCCGACATAACAGTCAAAGAGATCGCTGGTCACCTTCGCTCCTTCTCACAAGAGCAGTCTAGCGCCAATACGTGAGCGATTGCGCCTGATCCAGGCGTTCGATTCCACCAATATTATTCACCAGCCCGCTGAACAAGCCTGTTAAAGAGCACCGTCTGACAGGGTCCCACCAACAGCCGTAGCGAATCGTTCTGCACGCTCCCGTGGTATTGACTTCGACACGAGAAGGGGGTCCGAGAACGCGTCATACCACTGCGCCAAGGCTTCTTTCCCACGATAGAAGTGAACGTGGTCACACACTTCAGACTCAGCATGATGTGATGCAGCCTCCGCCAAACGCCCGAAGAGTTGCGATGACGCTCGGACCGAGAAGCGCCGATTCGTTCTCGGCCAAGACCACACTGTCCCAATTGGTGCCACATAGTCCGCCTCGTCAGCTTCGTTCACCAGCAATAACTCGATGTCCGCTT
>JAOUPN010000544.1 GCA_029879905.1 Nitrospira sp.
TGTCGGGCACAGTCTTTTAGGCCCCCGGCCCAACAAGCACTGGACAGGAGGCGGGTGGAGGGCCAATCCAGAAAAGCTAGCGACATTGATTGTGGGGCAAGCTTTTATTGTTGCGGAGGAGTTTCAGGAAACACGAATCGAAAACGCTGATTAGTTGCAGGATGCAGTCCAGTGACCGTGCTAGAAGAAGATAACGGTCGGAGCGGTTCAGACGAGGACAGGCACCATGCGCCCGCCTGCAAGGTCTCGGGCAGTCGAGGCGGGGAAGGGTGTCAGGCCCTCAGACGTTCACGCTACGTCAAAAACTCGCTGATTGTTTCTCTGGGAGGTGTCCTGGTCACGAATTTCTTTCCCACAGAGCTATATGTGGCAAAGAGAACCATATGACCGGAATAAGGGTCAGAGAACTATTTCTTTGAATGAAGGACATGTAACTGTGTTGATTCAGATGGGGACGAGTGCCACGAGCGGACCCGTCTTGCTGACATTAAGGCCCGCATCAACGACTCTGCGAGGCGTGTGTGGAGAAACGTGCCAGTCCCCAGGGTGTATGGGCGTGTCAAAAACTTGGGTGTGCCGGTTAGCGTCGTGTTGAGCTGAATGAAGGCTTCCGTTATAGTCGTACCACGTCACTCTATGAAATCGCTGGACGACATTCGCCGACTATTATCCGCTGGTGAATTCGAATTCAGTCGGCATGCTTTCAAGCGTGCTGTTGAACGCAATATCAGCGACGTTGAAGTCCAGCAGGCCGGAGCACAAGCCGGAATCATTGAGGACTATCCAGAAGATAAGTATGCACCCAGCAGCCTCTTGCTCGGATTCACCGTAACAGGCCGTCCCTTGCACATCCAGGTTTCTCACGTCGATTCCGATCTGCTGAAGATCATTACGATCTATGAGCCGGATCCGGCAGAGTGGTATGATTACGCCAGACGGAGGTAGCTATGTTTCGCTGTCATGTGTGCGGGAAGACGGAAAGCCGCCAAGAACTGGTGAGCGAAGTCTTTGATATCGACGGCAAACCGGTACGGGTTGAACAAATTCCCGCATCCGTCTGTCTCCACTGCGGTGAACCGGCGTTCAGTCGTGATGCCACGGAACGCATTCGACGGATGGTGCACGGAGAAGCCAAACCCATCAAGTCGATTCAGATGGACGTGTTTGCCTACCAGTAGCCAGAAAGCCACGGATGGGGACAGCCACTACGCGCGGACCCGTCTCGTTTGCGGTAAAGCTGAAGGTCCGGCGGCTCGCCGAGGCGGGCGCGGAGAAGAGTGTCAGTCCCCAGGCGTTCACGTTACGTCAAAAACTCGCTGATTGTTTCTCTGGAGAGGTATCCTGTTCACGAATTTCTTTCCTATAAAGCTATATGTGGCAAAGAGAAGGATAGACGAAGAGAAGCTTAGCTCGTAGATGACGGCCAATCCCAAACTGCCCGATCACGACTTCAGCTCGAATCCCCGCCGGTATCGCTACTACGACCTCGTCATGGCAGGGTTTGTCACGGTCTTGCTCTGCTCGAACCTGATCGGGCCGGGCAAGACCTGCACCCTCTTTGGCGTGACGTTTGGCGCCGGGAACCTCTTCTTTCCGATCTCCTACATCTTCGGCGACGTGCTCACCGAGGTCTATGGCTACGCGCGCACGCGCAAAGTCATCTGGGCAGGTTTCATCGCCATGATTTTTGCGACCATCATGGGGCTCTTCGTGATTCACATGCCGGGGGATCCGGATGAGCCATTCAACGCCGTGATTCAGCCTGCACTAGAGGTTGTGTTTGGGAGTACGGGGCGGATTGTCATTGCGTCGATCGTTGCCTACTGGTGCGGTGACTTTGTAAACAGCTATGTCATGGCGAAGATGAAGGTGTGGACCGAGGGGCGTCATCTCTGGACCCGTACGATCGGCTCGACCGTAGTCGGCCAACTCGTCGATAGTGCCCTGTTCTATCCGATTGCCTTTCTGGGGATCTGGCAGACCGGGACGATGCTGAAGGTTATCGCCTTCAATTGGGTGTTCAAGGTTTCTGTCGAGGTTGTCTTTACCCCGGTGACCTACGCGATCGTCGGCTGGCTGAAGCGTCAGGAAAACGAGGACTGGTACGACAGACACACGGACTTTACGCCGTTCTCATTGAAGGACTGAGTATCAACTGAGAAAGGCACGACGTGTGGCCGTGGAGGAGGG
>JAOUPN010000132.1 GCA_029879905.1 Nitrospira sp.
CAACGCTCGAGGCAAGGATTGGAATCGGCCGGCGTCTTACGACCCGATGATCGCCTGGTGGTCGCCGATGTCAAAGACTTGCGCTATGCCTACGTCTATTTCGACCGGCATAGAGTTCGAGCAGTCCCGGCTATTCTTTCTGAGTTAGAACGACGAGGGATTTACTCAATCGGACGGTACGGACGCTGGGAGCATACGTCCATGGAAGATGCAATCGGACAGGGAAAACAGACGGCGGAACGGCTGAGAAGACAGGGAGCGCTACCCGTATCGGCCTAACAGGACGCAGAACGCTCATTGGGACTTCTCAGACCATTGCCTATCTCGATAGGAGAGAGGCCGTCACATAGCCAGGCAGGATGTTCAAAATAGCCGTCCAGCAAGCAACACTGAACAGATTGAGGCAAAGGCTAGGGTTTAGAGGACATTTATAGTCACTCAGCCTTTACCTCAACCCTAGCCTTCACGATACCGGCTGACTTTTTTAGTTACCTGCCAAAGGATGCGTGCGTGGAAACCGTTTGCCACGTCATCACCAAGTTGGAATTGGGAGGGGCCCAGGAAGTCGCACTCTACCTTGTGTCCCATCTGGACAGGAGCAGATATCGTCCCGTCTTGGTTACCGGACCGGGAGGCATATTGACCGATGAAGCACAGGCCATCCCCGACGTCCAAACCGTCATCGTTCCTTCACTGTGTCGCCGGATTCACGCCACAGGCGACCTTCTCGCCTTGATCAAATTGACCTTCCTGTTCAGACAGCTTCGTCCCTCTATCGTCCATACACATAGTTCGAAGGCTGGAATCGTGGGCCGTTGGGCAGCCTGGCTCGCCGGAGTTCCCGTCATCGTCCATACGGTTCATGGGTTCGGGGTTACACCGTCACAGCCCATATGGTTACGGCGCTTTCTCATCATGCTCGAACGTGTCACAGGTCGGATCACCACCCACTGGATCACTGTCGCAGAGGCGGATTTAGAGAAAGGGCGACAGTGGGGGCTATTTGAATCCAATGCCTCGGTCATCCGAGCCGGCATTGATCCATACCCGTTTCAGCAACCGTTGCCCCCAACTATTCGCCGCCGGCTACGAGAGGAATTTGGTGCAGGAGACGGGGACTACTTGATCGGAACAGTGGCCTGCCTGAAACCTCAAAAAGCACCGGAGGACTTTGTTGCGGTTGCAAGACGCGTCTGTGAGCATATTCCCTACGCGCGATTCGTGCTGATCGGAGACGGGGTCTTGCGTCCTCGCATCGAAGTGTTACTCCGAGAGTACGGCTTGCAAGATCGGGTGCGCCTTGCAGGATGGCGACGTGATATCGATGATGCGATGAACAGTATGGACGCGCTCGTACTTACCTCACATTGGGAAGGTCTTCCGAGAGTCATCCTCGAAGCAGTATCCGCAGGTTTACCGATTGTCGCCACGAACGTCGGTGGAATACAAGAGGTGGCTGATTGCAGCGGCCGCATTCGATTATGTAAGGCTGGGGATATTGCGGCGCTTGCTGACAGGTTGGAAACACTGGCTCATGGCGAAGACGGAGACCATGTGCCGACAACCGATCACTTGGACGAACTTCCACGAGAATTTCATATCGGAGAAATGCTCGAACGGTATCACACACTGTACGACATGCTGCTGTTTTCAGCTTCTTCGCATGCTGCCCGTCCCACTCGTCGCTCCGTTGCCAAGCTGTAACGCTCCGCTGCTTGATACGAAACCCATCAATCGAAAGCCGAAGATCAACGGACTTTGCGAAGCCAAATTTGCGCCCCACCATGTTTCATGAACAGCGGCAGGTGTTCTTCAAAGTACGGACGGTGTTTTCTGAAAAGAAAATCTTGGAAGTAGACGATTTCGTAACAGGGATTATTTTGGAGAAAAGCCCGCAGGATATAGAGTTCCTGCCATGCTCGTCCGTCGTAGACAAACTCCTTGGGGTATTCGAAGGGATAAAACACATCGTGGAAATGGATATAGACCCCTGCATTGAGGCGTGGGAGAATCTCAAAGAAAATAAAATTGACGTCGGAATTCACTTTCGACACATGTGTTGAATCAATAAAGAGCACATCTCCCTTCTCCAGTTGAGAAAAGAACTCGGGACTGAGGTCTTGCAATCGGGAAGGAATAATAGTGATACGCTCTTTATCCTCCGGTTTTGCCAGTTCGTGTAAGAGCTGTGGGTGCGGCTCAATGAACGTCATCTTGATGGAATTCTCAAAGCATAATTCATTGGTATCGAGCGCCATGGCCGATGAGTACCCGCAGCCCACTTCAATCAACCGCTGTGGCTTGATCAACCGAAGCATACCGTGCAGCGCCAAGGCATCGGCATAACTGTAGGCAGGATTATGAAAATAGTAGCGGAATCCGGAAGATTTCTTCTTGGGAAATGTAATGGTCGGTTGCAGTGAGGCCAGGGCCTGTAAAATCTGGAGTTGCTCGGCTTCACGGAAGTCGATGTCTAAAATTTCTTTCTCGTACGAAAAGATTGAGGCTTCCTGTCGACGGACTTCGTCTAAATCCGGGTGAGGGGAATAGAAATGTCCGGGTTTGACACCAGGACACTTTCGGGCCTCCCAATGTTCGAGGATATCGGCCCGATGAAATGCGTAGCCAAAATTTTTCAAGACTCGTTGGACCGATGATCTCACGAACGCAGAGAAGGAAGAGCTGTGATAGGCTGAAATGGCCATAGGATGATGTGGGGCAATAGCTTTCGTGACTATAGCAGTCACTCCGTGGCTGCGCAACGAATCCTCATTATTCACCATTCATCGCCGCATGCGACACGATCTCTGAGGTAGGGCATTCCCCCATCTCTGCAAGACGCCATGACTGTTTGGTCTTCACAGTCGAACCAGCTTCGGCAAAGCAGGCGGACGCCGTAGAGCTCCCCTCAGACAAATTTACGGAAAATACGAATCGACAATCGCAGGTGGATGCACACAAGAGTAGGGAGCAGAAATGTTTAACAGGCGACTGGGAATTAGAAAAATGATCCTGCAGTGATTCGTAAATAAATGGGGCAGGAGGAGAAAGTCGGGGGCCACGACCTCTCCATAGAGGAGGACGTGACCGCCCAGAAAACCCGAACCCTGCAACTTATGTCGTGACCGCTCCTTCCGAAGCCGACGAGACATGCCTCGCATACTTTGCCATGACACCGACCGTATACCGAGACACCGGCCGTTTGGCCTTTTTCAGACGAGCCGCGATCTCTTTCTGTGACAGCTTGACATCCAACCGTCGTTTCGCAATGTCAAATGTCACGATATCACCGGTTTTCACTGCCCCGATGGGACCGCCCCGTACCGCTTCAGGAGCGACATGGCCGGCCATCAATCCATGCGTAGCACCGGAAAATCGCCCATCGGTCAAGAGCGCAACCGAATCGCCGAGGCCTGCGCCGACAATAGCAGCAGTAACACCTAACATTTCTCGCATGCCCGGTCCTCCAGACGGACCTTCATACCGAATGACGACGACATTACCGGCCTTGATCCGTCCGGCTTTGACGGCAGCAAAGGCATCCTCTTCGCGATCAAATACCTTCGCCGGACCTTCGAATTTCATGATGGAATGGCCGGCGACTTTGACCACGCAGCCTTCGGGGGCAAGATTACCCTTCAAAATCACAAGTCCACCGGTCGGCTTGATCGGATCGGCGAGGGGACGCAGGACTTGTTGGCCTGCTGCTTCAGTGGCCCGTTGTGCCTCTTCGCCGATCGTGCACCCTGTGACGGTGGGCTGCTCAGTATGCAACAGACCGGCATCGACTAAGCGCTTCGCCACCAAGGTCGTTCCTCCGGCGGCATAGAGATCTGCTGCGGCATATCGTCCGCCTGGTTTCAGATCCGCTAACAAGGGCACTTTACGGTTGATCCTGTCGAAGTCATCGATGCTGAGCTTGATACCGCTTTCCTTGGCGATGGCAAGGAGATGCAGAACGGCATTGGTCGAACCACCGGTCGTCGCCACCGCCGCAATGGCATTCTCCAACGACTTCCGTGTAATGATCTTACGCGGACGCAAATCCTTCGAGATCAGGTCCATGACCATCTTGCCGCATTCAAAAGCGACATCGTCTTTGCGCTCATCCATGGCGGGAACCCCGTTACGCCCCATGGGTGAGATACCGAGGAATTCAAACGCGATAGCCATCGTGTTGGCCGTAAATTGTCCTCCGCATGCACCTGGACCGGGGCAGGCATGATCCTCCAAATCTTTCAACTCAACGTCCGTCATGTTGCCCGAGGCATGTTTGCCGACCGCTTCGAATACATCCTGAATCGTGACATCATGCCCTTGAAATTTCCCGGGCATAATCGAGCCGCCGTACAACATAATCGACGGTAAATTGAGGCGAGCCAGCGCCATGACGGTGCCTGGAATCGTCTTGTCGCAACCCGACAAGGCCACGACTCCGTCAAACAAATGGCCTCGCGCCACCAATTCGATCGAATCAGCGATGACCTCACGGCTGATGAGCGAGGCTTTCATGCCTTCCGTTCCCATCGAAATGCCGTCCGACACCGCGATGGTGTTGTACTCGATCGGCGTGCCGCCGGCGGCGCGGATCCCGGCTTTCACCCGTTCCGACAACCGCCTGAGATGGAAGTTACAGGGCATGACCTCGATCCAGGTATTGGCCACACCGACAATCGGCTTGGACAAATCATCGTCGGTAAAACCCACGGCTTTCAGCATCGCCCGAGCAGGAGCCCGCGACGGCCCGGCTAATAGGTCATGACTCTTGAGCTTTCGTTCGTTCGGCATATGCTCCGCCCATGTCCTTTCTCATTCCAGTCACTCGTCATACGACAACACGACCTCGCCCGCACCCCCCATTGAACTCCACAGCTTACCAGCCATAGATTTCTTCGAAGATACGTAAGCAGGGTTACTGTACGGATGTCCCGCTTGGCGGCATAGGGGGATGGCCCCCCTGACCCTGATGGGGATTTTTCCCGTGAGGGTAGGAGCCATAAGAACCGCCCCCGTGTGGAGCGCTATGGCCTTTTCCATGTTGTTGCATGACTCTTTCGTGTTCGGTTTTCTCTTTCTCGCGTTGTTCCGGAGTCAGAACACTCAATACATCACGACGCATCTTGATGGCGGTCATCCGCAAACCTACTTGTAAGTCCTTACTCTCTCTCAGCTTCGCTTCAATCGCGGAAAGGTCCGACTGTTCATCATCGGTGAGGGCCTTGACCTCCCGCTCGGCTATTTGAATATCGGCCTCCGCCTTGATGCGGGCCTTGTCCAGACTCAACTGAAGATCCTTGAGTTGCGTCACCTGATCCGCACTTAGCCCGATGTCTTTTTCATGCTTGAGCAGATGCCGGATCAAATGACCGGTGCCCCGATGCATCATCCCTTTGCTATGACTTCCCATTGAGCCATGGCTCCCGTAGCCTCCGCCATGTCCATAGCTGGGGTCGTTCGCCCACACACCGGTGACACTGAGCGCCAGGATCATCGCTGATGCAACTCCGAATGACACCGTCATTCTGCATGCTCGTTCCATGAAATCCTCCTTATAGTCGGGAAGGTCACCCATGAATGCTCGGCGGTGTAGATTGCCACACTGGCCAGGGCAACGCAAGTAAGCGCGTAGATTTCATGCATCGGTAGAAGCGTGCGATTGGTTCACGCCAGGGAAGGAGTCTTGGCTCAGCAAGATGATCCCGATTGAAACAGTGCCCTCACGTGACTATTCACGTTGCGAGCGAGCGATGACCTCGGCACGGGGATCCGGATGTGGCTGTTTGGCAAGTTGTTCGTACAGCACGCGTGCCTCGTCCGACAGCGAGGACGGCATCACAATCTGCAGGGTCAAAAACAAATCACCGGCCCCGCCGGATGCAGTGGGAAGGCCCTTGCCCTTCAGGCGCAATTTGCTGTCTGCACGGCTGCCCGGCGGGATTTTCACACGTACCGGCTCTCCCACCGTCGGAGCCATGACTTCAGCTCCCAAGGCCGCTTCCCACGGCCAGACAGGAAGCGTCGCATGGAGATCGCTCCCTTGCTGCCGAAATACTTGGTCCGGTCGAATTTTGATATGGAGATACAAATCGCCGCGCTTCCCTCCGTTGAGACCGGGTCGCCCTTTCCCACCGACCCGCATGCGGGTCCCGTCAACCACGCCGGCCGGAATTTTGACTTCGATGGTTTTATGCTCTCTGGTCGCGCCAGACCCAAAGCAGGTCTGACATGTTCGGCCACGCTGCGAGCCATGACCTTGGCATGATGAACAGCTCACCGACTCCGTCAGTGATACGCGCTTGGTAATGCCGGATACGATATCTCGTAGCGACAAATCCACCTCGGTTTCCACGTCTTCCCCCTGTACGGCATATTGGCGCGGAACCTCATCCCGTCCACGCCCACCGAACAGGCTTTCGAAAAACTCAGAAAAATCTCCCCCTCCATACCCGGAGCTGGTCCGGCCGCTCTGAGGAGTCTGACTTCTACCGTGTCCCCGAGCCCCTCTTTGTGCGCGACTCTTTGCATAGGCATCGGCCTGTTCCCATTGCGTGCCGTATTGGTCGTACTTTCTTCGCTTATCCGGATCGGACAGTACTTCATGTGCTTCATTCAATTCTTTGAACTTCTTTTCCATCTCGGGTTTTTTTACGCCCGAATGGAGATCCGGATGGTACTGTCTGGCAAGTCGGCGAAACGCTTTTTTAATGTCGTCGGCAGAAGCGGTCCGACTCAGACCAAGTATACGATAGTAATCATGTGTGGCAGATTGCATCATTTAGCCTGTAGATTGTCTGAAGTCCGTGTGGTCTTGGCCCGAGCCACAAGCTTACAGTAGGAGCAGACATCCGCTGTAGTCGGCTGTCCGCAGACTGAGCAGGGGTGTAACCTTGCCTGATCTTTTTCGGCCATGGCAGCAGGACCGGACTCATTCCGGCGTTGTTTTCGTAAGAACCCCAAATAAAAAAATTGTTTGGTTCCTGGAGACTCGGTTTCCAGCCTATTCAAGACATCCTTATAGACCAAGGTCCTGGCTCCTTGTGCCATCGGGCATTCGTCCACGACATACGTAATCTTGTTGAGTACACAGTATGCAGCAAGTTCGCGTTCTGTCAATCGATAGAGTGGTTTGACCTTCTTGGCAAACCCATTGACCGATGCGGGGAGGCTGGGGCCTTGTTTGTCGAGATACTCATCTTGCCAATGCAGGACATTGCCGAGCAAACGGGCCGACTCGTCGTCAAGGTTGTGGCCGGTGGCCATCACATCATAATCCTGTTCGATCGCTGCGCGGTTGAATTGATAGCGTTTGATCGTGCCACACGTCGAACATGTAGGACGATGAGCCAGTTGCGCCAATTCCCGAATACCGGCGCCTTCCTCCTTGTCGACCATGTGGGTATGCAATCTGGCACCGAGCGGAGCCGCAACGGTATCCATATACCGGCGAACATGCTCTTGAGAACGATCTGAATAGTCAGGGATTCCGAGGTGCACATGCAATGCATCGACACGGTACCCGAGTTTCAGCAAAATATGCCACAGAGCCAGGCTGTCCTTGCCTCCCGAAACCGCTACGAGTACACGGTCGTCTTTGGTAAACATCGCGTGCGACCGGATCGCCTTCTCGACCTGTTCATGCGTAAAGTCAATGAAACAGGGTTTGCAAAATGCAGCGTTATGGCGAGGCAATTTCAGGACTGCCTTCACTTTACAACTCGTACACTTCATCGTGAGATTGATCATAAGGGCAATATCGCGACTAATGCAAATGAGAAGCGAGAAACTGCAGGTGGAGGAGAGCAGGTGGCTCAATAACCAAGAGAAGTTGTACTCCATATAAGTGCGGGATGGGCAAGAACGGGAGTGTGATGGCAAGAAACAAGAGGAAAAAGGCTGTCACCATCGCTTTACTAGATGGTACGGCACCTATGATAACGCGCTGTGATCAGGCGAGGCACACCTCAGCTGTACTTACAATATGGCAGCACGACTCGGAACATCTTGAACCAAGAGCTCGCCTCCATGTGAGAAGAGGGATCTCGCAACGGAGAGTACTCATTGGGTACGCCTAACCGCTCGTCGGAAGGAGAAGAGGCAATGCACAACAACTAGATTAACGGACAGATAGTCAAGATATAAAAGCCTGACACCATTTATATTTATGATTAGTTGATAGAGATAAACTCAAAGGCAGCTAGTTCTACGCTCATGGCGATTGGGGTAATACTCTTCATCGCAGGGATTGGAGTCGCGTATTTTCAACCATCACTATCATTTACATTGGGTTGGTGGATGATGATAGGGGGATGGGGCATTGCGATGGTTGTATAGGATTTCATGTATATGGACTCATCTCTAGCGCCGGTGTCCCGTCTGAGCGGACAGATCGAAATGGACGGGGTCATTATTTGACTTTGCACCGCGTCACTGGAACTTGGGGGTCCGGTTGAGCTGCCCGGGTTTCCGAAACACCTCACCAGAGGGAAAGCAAGGGCGGCTGATGATAGATGCCAAGGACATCACGGACTCAACGCTGAGACTAATTCTGTGGAATGCGCTGAAAAAATATAGCACGAAGCGGCTGAGCGAGCTGCTTTACGACACCGACCATATTGTTAGAACCTCTGCTGCGAAGCAGTTGCACCTTCGGGGAACTCGAGCAGTCTATAAGAAAGCGGCAGATTTATGTCGACAGGAACTTGATTATCTTCGAGAGATAGGCGTTTTTATAT